>CAZFQH010000150.1:0-8683 GCA_964520805.1 uncultured Acidobacteriota bacterium
GACATCGTCTATTCCTATCGCACCCTTGGGTGCTCTGTCGAGATGTCCACTTTTCGGGGCAGGGTCAGATGAGGCTCAGTCGGGCAGTCCGAGGATGGCAAGCACCGAGAGATCCTCATCGAGAGCGGGCCAGTGGATCTCCTCTCCGCCATCGACGATCTGATAGTTGCGTCGATCCGCATCGGAGGCGTTCTTGATTCTCGGGAGCCAGTCGAGCGGCACGGTGATCCCGCGGCCGTCTTCGAGTTGCAGCACGATCGCGGTCGCGCTGAAATCAACCGAGCCGCAGCGCGGCTCAGTGCTGATCAAAGTAGCTACGCCACCGTTTGAGGAATTCGTCTGCATGTTCGCGGGTGAGTTCATGGGCGCGCCTCAGTTCGGCCTGGGTAAGGCCGCGTGACTTCGCAAGCGAAAGAGGGCTGAGCCAGAACTTCGCTGCCACTTCCTTTGCGGATGTGAATATGGGGCGGTTCGCCGTTCTCCAGGCTGAAGAAATAGAAGTGAAAGCCCTCGGCGAGAAGCAGGGTTGGCATCGAGTCGGGCGCGTCTCCATGGCGTTTTCTGTCGCATCGATTGTACTCGTTACGCGCGCCAGGGCCAGCGCGGATGAGCCTTCGAGAGCAGCTCGATGATGGCCAGGTCGCGCTCGCCTCGCGGGGTCAACTAGAGTTCCAGCGAAGAGCGTCCACGTGTTCGGCGTCGCTTCAGTTGTTCGATCCCTCGGCGGCACATGGATGCGAACGGCGGCCTTTCGCTCAATCCGCTATCACATGAACCGATCTTCCAGTCAAAGATCCGTAGTCAATCAAGGTCGATGGGATCGGGTCGATCTCCGCTAACCCAGAATCCTGCGCGCGACCGCGGAGACGAGAGGCGGGACGTTGTCGGACTGGGCGAGTTCCTTAAGATCGGCGCGGTTCATCTCCGCGATCAGCGAGAGGGAGATCGGGTGGGGTGTGAGCCGGCTACAAACAATGGCCCGGCGTACCTGATAGCTCGTAGCCCAACGATGCACGTGCAGGATCTCGGCGGCGATCTCACGCGGGGCGTCGTTCATTCCAAGCACCGCGCATACATCGGCGTCTCGGAGCCTCGGGTTGTGCAGGCCCGCGGCCCTGACCCGGGAATCCGGAGAGAGAAGGAGTTTGGCGGTGACACGCCGGGGGCCGATGCGGGAGAGGGTAATCAGATCGCCAAGACGCATCGCGTTCAGGCCCTCGAGCAGAAGGGCCTCGGCCTTCTGCCGCACCGCGGGAGCGAGTTCGGCCGCCACTGACACTTCCGCGAGATCGCGCCACGTGAGTCCGGGCAGCGCCTGCAGCGCGTGTCGGGGGGCGGTGGTGGGCGACCTGGCGATCGCACCCAGCACGGTCTGTCTGGTTCCAAACCGGGACCGGTCCATCACGAAGGCGCTCACCGCCGCAGGAAGACGGGCGCGCAGAGCGTGGCGTAAATCCAGATCCGTGATCGATTCGTCGGCGAGGAGTCGGGCCAGACGATCGAGATCGCCCGCACTCTCCGCCAGGGCGCGCCTCAGATCAAAGCCCGAAGCCTCCGTCACTACCGCGTGCTCCCCGCAAGGCCTTTGCGGTCCAGAATGCCGCGGAACCGCCGGGCCGCCTCGGCCGCCGTTGAGGGATCCTCGAAGGGCCGAATCGCCGCGAGGCCCGCGGCGCCGGTGGCCAGAATCAAGGCGGCATTCTCCGGAGTGATCCCGCCCACCGCGATGACCGGGACCGACGTAGCGCGTATCCATTCGGGATAGTCGGCGGCCGGGAGTACGCGATCCTCCTTGAGCGGTGTTTTCATCACCGGCCCCAGCACGACGTAGTCGACCTCCTGCTCGGCGGCCAGAAGAAGTCCCTCGCGCGTGTGCCGCGATACGCCGATCAGGAGCCCCGGAAACGCGCGTCGGACCGACCGCGGATCGAGGCCGGACTCTTTGAGATGGACCCCCAGGGCCCCCGTACGTTCCGCCAGATCGGGACGTGAGTTCACGACGACGCGCTCGGCCCCCACCAAGGCGATGACGTCAAGGACGAGGCGGATCAATGCCGCCCCCCCAAGTTCCGGCGCGCGGACCTGAATGAGATCCGCGCCACCTGCGATGGCTTGCTCCGCGGAGCGGGCTCTACCTTCCCCCACGATCGCCATGAGGATCGGCCGACGGTCGGTGAAGAGGGACAAGGATGTGGGCTCCTGGAAGGGCTGCCGGTCGTCGCCTGCTATTCCCGGTGCCGCTTGAAGAGCAACCAGACGAGGTCGAAGCTGGCGGCGGCGAGGTTCACAAGACCCAGGCCCGTGATCGCGCCACGGAACCACGGAGCGAGGAGCAGGTCGCGCAGCCCTGCGGATGCGGACAGGGCCGGATGGTTCTCCCACAGCGAAGTCCAGGGCGCAAGCACGAGGGTCACACCCACCATGAGCGAGCTGACGAACTGGATCAGTCGAACCACCACGTCGATTGGCTTCAAGGCGGAACCCTGGGGGACTTCGACTCGTTCCCGAACTGCGACCGCGAGGGGTCGAACAGAGCGGGTCAAGCCCGCGCCTGGAATTCCCTCAGCTTGTCGGAAACGTCGCGGAACGAGGGGTCCTCGCGCACCAGTTGGGCGAAGTTAGCGGTGGCCTTTTGCAGATCGCCCATGGCCTCAAAGGCGATACCGAGGTCGTAGCGAAGTCCGCGGTACTCCTCGGGATCCCGGCCGGGAACCTGAAGGCCGCGCTCGTACCACTGAACCGCCACCTCCGCCATACCCTTCTCCATGAAGCAGATGCCGATCATGGACGAGCACTCGAGCGATCGCTTGGGATCCTTGGCCGCTAGCTGGAACTCGGCGATCGCCTCGTCCACCAGCCCCATTTCCTTGTAGGCGATACCCAGGTTGTAGCGGGTGTCGTAGTCGCCTTCGCCCAGTTGTGAATCGACGCCCTTCTTGAACTCGTTGAAGACGTCTTGCAGGCCCTGATCCTCGAAGCTCGAGGAACGGGAGGTGTCGATCGGCGCTTCTTCGAGTGCGGGCTGGGCGTCGAACAGCGAGGAAAGCTCGGCACCGAGGTCGATGCCCCCCGAAGCGTCCACCGGAGCGGCCGCGGACACGCGCATATTCACGCCGGACGGCGTTACCTGGGGTTCGGGCGGAGCCGCGGGTAAATCGTCGAAGGACAAACCGCCGAGGAGATCGCTCTCGCCTTGGGCGGTCTCGTGAGAAGGCGTCGCGACGGAGGGCTTGGCCGGCGAGGGCGGAGGCGGAGGAGCCGGCCCGCGTTCGGGCCGAGCCGACAGGTCGAGGCCCAGGCTCGACGCTCGGTCCAGGAGGGATGGATCTCCCGGATAGCGCTGGAGGGCATCACGCAGGGCGTCCTTGGCGTCGTCGACGAATCCGAGTGCAATGTACGAGTCGACTTCTTCCACCGCTCGTGCGACCTCGGGATCGACCAAGGGAGCCGCGGGTGCGGACGGGCGGGCGGCGGCGGCGCTGAAATCAAGATCCGGACCGTTGTCGCTGTCCTCAATCTCGCCCAGGCCCCCGAAATTCGAGGGGGGAAGCTCCAGTTCGGCCGGAGGCTCGCCGAAGCCCGCGGCCAGGGCCTCGGCTTCCGCGTCGGCGGCGCGGCTCGCCGCGGCCTCCTCAAGGTCGGAGAGTCCGGATTCGTCGTCCAGTGAAGAGGGCGTTACCGCAGGAAGCCCGGGCAGATCGAAGCCCGGTGAATCGAAACCGAAACCGGCATCCTGTCCGGAAAGCTCCGCACCCGCGTCGGCTGCATCGGGAGACGGAAAGTCCAGCGAAGGCTCGTCGTCGCCCATCGCGGAGGGTGTTTCGTCTTCGACCCCCACGTCGAGGTTGAGATCCTCTTCCTCGTCATCCGTTTTGAAACCAGGGGCGGTGAAACCAGCAGCCTCCGGTTCCGTCGCGAAGCCGGGAAGTTCGAGATCCGCTCCGGGACTGTCCGAAACCAGAGAGTCGGCACCGAACGGATCGTCCGCAGGAGATTCGGGCAAGGCCTCGAGAAGGCCAGCCGAGGAATCGGCATCGCCCAACGAATCGGCCACGAGTTCATCGGGCGGCGCCGCCTCAAGTTCGAGACCCGGGCTGTCGGTGGGCACCTCTTCTCCGGCCGATGACGAGATTCCGGGCCACAGCACCTCGGCTTCGTCGCCGAGCATCTTCGCGAGGCTTTCGTTTCCGTCTTCGCGGGCGACCCCCGCAAGCCACACGCACTCTTTCGCCGCATCCTCGATCCGCTCGGTCTCCTTATAGATCTCCTTCTTTTCAAAGCGGCCGTCGAAGATGTTGGGATAGCGGACCAGGACGAGATCGACCTGCTCTTCGGCCTTGTCGAGGAGGCCGTACTTCCGGAAGACCCGCGACTCGGCCAGGTGCTCTTCGATGAACTCCCGATCCGTATTGGAAGAGGCGGTCATCCCCTTCGGACGAACGATGGCCCCGGTATCGAACTCCAGGCCGTCGAGATCGGATGTCCCCGCGGAGACGGGCGGGGGCGGCAGGGTCATGTCCGCTTCGACCCGCTTCTCCACCGCGACCTTGGCGGGGCCCGCGAGAACAGGAGCCGACTTCTTCTTGCGCAGGGACTCGAGCCGGGCCTTGAACTGCTCGTTGTCCGGTTCCACCTCGACCAGTTGGGACGCGGTGTCCTCGGCGGCCCGGTCACTACCGGCAGCGAGGTGCGCTTCGAGGAGATTACTCAGCGCCTGCACGATCGCCCGGTCGTTCTGGCGGACCCTGGCTACTTCGACCAGCTTCTGCAGAGTCCGAACGTGATGCGGCGACCGATTCGTGATCTGCGCCAGCATGTTCGCGGCGCGTTCGGCATCACGCTTCAGAAGAAGCTGTTCGACCAGCGGCAGAACTGTGTCGTAGGCGTCGTCGGCGCGACTCTGAACCGCGTAGATCTGGACGAGGATGATCCTCGCCTCCTGGCTTTCCGGGGACTTCTCGAGAACGCTTTCAAGTGTTGACTGAGCGTCCAGGACCCTCTTGGCCCCCAGATAGGCCTGGCCAAGCTGCATCAGGTTCTCGGGCGTCGATTCCTGGGCCGTGACCTCTTCGAGGTAGGCGATGGCCTTCTCATAACTCCGCTGGGCCAGGTGAACTTTTCCAAGGTGAGACTTGACCGCGATCCCGCCGTCAATTTTGAGGCCCTTCTCCAGAACCTGAATGGCCTCGGCCGGATGCCCCTTCTGGTTCAACTCGTCGGAAATGGCGATGTACTCGGCGACCGCCTTGGCCGTGGCCCCTTCCTTCGTATAGATGTCGGCCAGGCGCGAACGCGTCTTGAGGTCGGCAGGATCGATCTCGACCATCCTGCGCAGGGTTTCGGAGGCCTCTTTGAGCCGCCCACGCTTCAGCAGGTCCTCGGAGACGATCTGGTACTGACCCTTCGCCTCCATGATCAGGCCCTGTTTGGCGTACAGGTCGGCGAGTTTGGCGTAGGGTTCGACGACGGAAGGATCGAGCTTGTTGATCTTCTTCCAGATCGCGATCGCCTTGAGGTGGAAACCGTCCTTGGCGTAAAACTCGGCGACCTTCGCGTACTCGTCGCCCGCCTCGCGCATCTTGCCGATTTTCGCGAAGAGGTCACCGATCTTGTTGATGGTGTTCCAGTCGCGCGGATTGTCCTCGAGCAACTGACGATAGAGAGGAATCGCCTGGTCGAGTCTGCCCGCCTTCTCGGCCTTCTCGGCCTCTTGGCGGGTCTTAATCGGGTTGATCTTGGCCAATGGAGTTGTTGGTTTTAGAGGCTCAGCGACATCTACGACAAATCTTTTCCGATTATCTACGGAGAAGGCTCAAAAGAGCCACCCGGTGCGCTCGATAAACGACTTCCGATGAAGAGGGGTCGGTCCGAGGGTCCTCAAGGCGTGCAGGTGCTCGGCGCTCCCGTAGCCTTTGTTCTCCTTGAGTCCGAAGCCAGGACAAGTGGCATCCCACTCTTCGATCATACTGTCTCTTAGAACCTTGGCAACGATCGAGGCGGCGGCGATCGACACCGAAAGGGCGTCGCCGCGCACAATGGCCTTCTGGGCAATCCCCACCAATGGTTCGTCGATGCCGTCCACCAGGACCAGTTTGGGCGCCGGGTCGAGCCCGGAAACCGCGCGCCGGATGGCCAGATGCGTGGCCATGCGGATGTTCAGACGATCAATTTCCTCGGCACTTGCGACCCCGATGGCCCAGGCGAAAGCCCGTTCGCGGATCCGCTCGGCCAGTTCCTCGCGCCTTTTGGGGCTGAGTTTTTTGGAATCGTTGAGCCCGGTCCAGTCGAAATGATCGCCCAGGATGACCGCACCCGCGACCACCGGGCCAAACAGGGCGCCACGACCCACTTCGTCCGCCCCAGCCACCGGGACCGCAGACGCGAGGGCCGCTTCTTTCTCGAAGCGATCGTCGCAGCGTTCGTCACCCCGCGGCGTGCGGCCTTTTTCCCGGGAGGTCGTCTTCGTCGAGGACTTCTTCGGAACCAAAGCACCTTTGGTTCGGCTCAAGCGGTAAGGCCGTCCGAACCCTGCGTGAGAACGTGGCTAGGAAGCGGGCTCAGCGGTTGCCTTGCCCTTGGCCTTGACCGGTTTGTCGCGGAGTTCACGCAACCGGAGCGCTTTGCCCTTGAGGTCGCGAACGAAGTAGAGCTTCGCGCGGCGCACGTGATGGCGCTTCAGAACCTCGATCTTTTCGACCGAAGGGGTCGAAAGCGGGAAGATGCGCTCCACCCCTTCGCCGAAGGAGATCTTGCGCACGCGAATCGAACGCTTGACCCCGGTGCCGCGAATGCCGATGATGAGCCCCTCGAAGATCTGGATGCGCTCGCGCTCCTGATCCTTGTCCTTCTTCGCCTTGGCGGTTTTCGCTTTCTGCTCCTCTTTGAGGACAGACTCGCGGACCTTGACGTGCACGCGAACGGTGCTGCCGGGGCGAAGATCGGGATGAATCTTCGGGTTGATGTTCTTTTCGATGGTTTCGATGGCGTTCATGGAAGTTCCTGTGGGCGAGCGAGAGCCGCGAAGTTTAACCCAAGTCGTGCGGGATTTGACGACCCGGCGGGACCGCGTCTGCCGGTTTGGCTCAGAGATTCGGGTTGTGCCGAAGGTCCGGCCGGCGCGACCGCGTGGCCTGGTCCGCCTGTTCGCGCCGCCACTTCGCGATGGCGGCGTGATCGCCGGAAAGCAGAACCTCGGGTACCTGGAGACCGCGGAAATCCTTAGGCCGCGTGTAGTGCGGATGATCGAGGAGACCGTTCTCGAAGCTGTCCTGAGCGCTCGAATCGTCGTCTCCTAAGGCTCCGGGAATCAGGCGCACACTCGCCTCGATGACGGCCAGGGCCGGCACTTCCCCGCCCATCAGGACGAAGTCCCCAAGGCTCAGTTCGGTGGTCGCGAGGTTTGTGCGCACTCTCTCGTCGATGCCTTCATAGCGGCCGCAGAGGAGAACAAGACGATCCAGCCGGGAATACTCGCGCGCCTTCAGATGAGAGAACTTCTCGCCTCGCGGCGAGAGCAGAACTACCGGCCGCTCGGGCGACGACCCCTCGGGCAGAATGGCTTCCACCGCCCGAAAAAAGGGCTCGGCCCTCATCACCATGCCCGGACCGCCGCCAAAGGGCGCGTCGTCGACCCGGCGGTGACGGTCGTCGGTGAAGACCCGCAGATCATGAGCCTCGACCCGAGCGAGACCGGCTTCGATCGCGCGGGCCACGATGCCGTGCCCGAGCGCCTGGCGCACCAGGTCCGGAAAAATCGTGACCACGTCGATGCGCAGGGTCATCCCGAGACGGTGCCTGCCGCTTTGACCCTCATGAAGCCCGCCTCTACGTTCACTTCCATGATGTACGCGTCGACCAGGGGCAGCAGGGTCTCGCGAGCTTTGTCATCGTGAATCACGAGGACCGGAGTGGCCCCGGTTTCCCAGAGGCTCGTCACCGTCCCGATGGATGCACCCGACTCGACGCGGACGTCCAGTCCCCGAAGCTCGTGATGGTAGTAGGAGCCCTCGGGCAGCACCGGCAGGGATGCCATGGGGATGCGAAGCTCCGCGCCCCGAAGGGTTTCGGCTGCGTCGATGCTGGAGATGCCCTCGAACTGGAGAACCAGCCGTGATTTGTGGGGAAACATCGAGACTACAAGCAGCCGAAGATCGGAGCCGCGAGGCCGCACAAGACGGACCTCGGCGAGCGTCGCGAAGCGAGTCTCGTTGTCGGTGAGCGGTTCAACCACCACCTCGCCCCGCATCCCGTGGGGACGCAGGACGACACCGATGGTGATGCTGTCCGCCTCTTCCCTGGGGGACCGCGGAGGGATGTTGCTCAAGCCAGGCTTCGTCTATCTTTGAGGGGTTAAAGGTGGCGGCCCCGTTCTTTGCCTAGCCGCGCGACCCCCGAAGAGGCCCCAAAGGCGCCACTCAGGCCGCGATTTTCTCGGCCTTCTTGTGGCCCTTGATCAGGCTCCGCACGGTGTCGGAAGGCTGGGCGCCCTTCGAGATCCAGTAGGTGACGCGATCGGACTTCAAGACGACCTTACCGGGGTTCGCCCGGGGGTCGTAGTGTCCGACGATCTCGACGAATTTCCCGTCTCTCCACGAGCGGGAATCGGCGACGACAACACGGTAATACGGCTTCTTGGTGGTTCCGGTACGGCGCAAACGAATAGCGAGCATCCCCTAGTTTCTCC
>CAZFQH010000151.1:0-8620 GCA_964520805.1 uncultured Acidobacteriota bacterium
CGGGTCTTTCACGCCGGAGCGGTGATATCCGGGTTCTGGCTGCTCGCTCAGAGCGCAAATGGCCGCCTTGCCTGGATGGTCGCGGGCGCAGTCCTGATCCCAATCTGTCTGCGGGTCGCCCGCGACGGAGGGCGGGCACCCTCCTTCCGTCGGGGATCGTGGATCGTGGGCGCCGCCGGGGTTCTGGCCTTGTACGCAGCCGTCCATATCGGTTCCTTCGACCAACGATGGATCGAAGAGTTGAACCTTTCAAACGCGGCACCAACTTCACCGTTCGGATTCCGTTCTCTCGCGATTCTGGCCACCGCACTTCTTCCTCCCACCCTCCTCATGATGGGCGCCTGGCGTCGCGAACCTCTCCTCCTCTACTCCGGACTTGTTCTCATCGGCGTCTCCATCGCCACGATCCGTCTGTACCATGCCGTGATGCCGCTGTCGCTGGCCCTGATCCTGATCGGCGCTTTCTGCCTGGCCCTGGCCCTCGGTGTTCGTCGCTGGCTGCGCGATGGCCCGGCGGGCGAACGTCACGGTTTCACTGCCGATCCCCTCTTCGACGACGCGAACCGCACTGAAGTTGTGCGCACCGCGGTTTCGATGGCCAGCTTCACACCTACAGCACAGGCCACCCCGTCCCGCCCCGCTTTCGAGGGCGGCGGAGGTCAGTTCGGTGGAGGCGGGGCCACGGGAGGTTATTGATGAGGCGTTGGATTCGAATCGGCGCGGCTTTGTTCGTTTTCTTCCTAGTAGCCCTGGCCGCGGCCATAGCGACTCGAAGTCTTTGGCTTCCCGAACGCTTCGCGGTTAATGTACCGATCGCCTCGATCGTCGGGGGCGGGGAAACCCCCGACGACGTACCGGAGAGCTTGTTGCGCTCGCTGCGCCTGCCCCCTGGATTCAAGCTGACCGTTTTCGCAAGCCGAATCACCAACCCCCGCTTCCTCCGCGTCACCCCCGAGGGCGACCTTTTCGTCAGCCAGCCGCGCGCGGGGAACGTGCTGTTTCTGAGCGACCCCAAGGGCGACGGAAGGCTGAAAGGGATCCGCGTCCTCGAGGGCCTCGATCGCCCGCACGGCCTCGCCTTGCACAACGGATATCTCTATGTGGCCGAAATGACCGCGATCGGCCGCATTGGTTTAGAAGCGACAGGAAGGAACGTCGCGACCTACGAACGCGTCATCACGGGACTGCCTGGAGGCGGCAATCACTGGACCCGGACCATCGACTTCGGACCTGACGGCCATCTTTACGTCTCGGTAGGCTCGAGCTGCAACGTCTGCGTCGAGGAAGACTCGCGGCGGGCGGCGATCCTCAGGTACGACCCGAAGACCTGGCAGGGTTCGGTCTTCGCGAGCGGTCTACGCAACTCGGTGGGGTTTGCCTGGCGGACTCTTACCGAAGGCAGCTCCACCCGGCACGAACTCTTCGCCACGGACAACGGCCGCGACCTGCTGGGCAACAACTTCCCGCCCTGTGAGTTGAATCGGGTGGTCGAGAACGGTTTCTATGGATGGCCCTTCGCGAACGGAAGTCGGGTTCCCGATCCCGATCTGGGCGCGGGGCGGGAGAAGGAGATCGCCTCCAGCATTCCTCCAGTACATCCCTTCCCTGCCCACAACGCTCCCCTCGGCATCACTTTTCTGGAAGCCGCCGCAACGCCCGCCCCATACATGGGCGCGGCCCTCGTGGCCCTTCATGGTTCATGGAATCGGACCACCAAGGATGGCTACAAGGTGGTGTCGCTGCACTGGGACGCCCAGGGAACGATCACGCAGCGGGATTTCCTCACCGGTTTTCTCGATGGGGAGACTGTCCTCGGTCGACCGGTCGATGTGGCTCAAGGCGCGGATGGCGCAATCTACATCTCCGATGACTTCGCGGGCGCCATTTATCGGGTGACGTGGCAGGGCGAGGGGTCCGCCCCAACCACGGGGGCGACGGCATCGGGCCCCGCTCCCGCGCCCAGCGGAAGTCGCGTGACCCAGGTTCAGGACGAAGGGGCCGCGGCCCGAGGTCTCGCGGTGTGGATGGAGAATCAGTGCGACATGTGCCATGACCCGGCACTTGCCGGCAAGGATCCAGACATGCCAATACGGGTTCTCAAGGATCTTGGGGCGCGCTTCGACGTGGGGAAGATGGTGACGTACCTCAAGGCGCCGCAACCGCCGATGCCTCTTTTCGAAATGTCGGACCAGCAACGGCTGGACCTTTCCAACTACGTGCTCAAACGGTTTCAGTAA
Organism: uncultured Acidobacteriota bacterium; assembly: GCA_964520805.1. Classification (GTDB taxonomy): domain Bacteria; phylum Acidobacteriota; class Vicinamibacteria; order Fen-336; family JAGNNV01; genus JAGNNV01. The sequence continues at coordinate 2,238 of CAZFQH010000151.1, forward strand.
GCCGCTGGTTCATTTGCACGTGATGCATCTTGCCCAGTCGGCCCAGATGGGCGGCACCTAGAATCACGCTTGTGGCCGGAGCGTGCTCAAGACACTTCCAGATCACTCCTTTGCCACAGGAAGCGAGCAGACCATGGCCCTCAAACAGTACCGGGTAAAAGATAGCGCCGCTGGGCGCCGAGTCGAGGTTCCGTATCGGGGCGAGCGGCTCCTTCAAGAGCCCATGTTCAACAAGGGGACGGCCTTCACCGAAGAAGAACGTGAGGCCTTCGGGCTGCGCGGGCTGCTGCCCGACGGCATCAGCACGATCGAACAGCAGGAGACCCGCGCCTACGCGAACATTATCAAGAACGAGGATCCGCTCGAACGCTACGTCAGCATCATGGCCCTGCAGGACCGCAACGAGCACCTCTTCTATCGCCTTCTGCTCGATCACCTGGAGGAGATGCTCCCGGTCGTGTACACGCCGACCGTGGGCCTCGCCTGCCAGGAGTACAGCCACATCTACCGAAGGGCCCGCGGACTCTGGATCACTCCCGCCCACCGCGGCCGGATTCACGAGGTCCTGGGCCACGCCCCCTTCGAAGACGTGCGCCTGATCGTGGTGACCGACAACGAGCGGATCCTCGGACTCGGCGATCAGGGGGCCGGAGGTATGGGGATACCGGTCGGCAAGCTGGCGCTTTACACCGCGGCCGCGGGTATCCACCCCTCACGCACCCTGCCCATCAGCCTGGATGTGGGCACCGACAATCAGGCCCTGCTCTCCGACCCCATGTACATCGGCTTCCGCCAGAAGCGCCTTCGGGGCCCCGAATACGACTCGCTGGTCGAAGAGTTCGTGCGGGCCGTGATGAGCCGTTTCCCCCACGCGCTGTTGCAATGGGAGGACTTCAAGAAGGTCACCGCCTTCAATCTCCTCGAGCGGTACCGCGATGTGCTCCCTTCCTTCAACGACGACATCCAGGGCACGGCCGCGGTGGCGGTGGCGGGGATGATGGCGGGGGTGCGGGTCTCGGGCATTCCTCTCCGCGAACAACGGGCGGTCATCCTGGGTGCCGGTGCGGCGGGGATAGGCATCGCCCGACTCATGCGAACCGCACTCCGCACCGCGGGGATGCCGGCCGAAGAAGCGCGCGAACGCATCGCGGTCCTCGACAGCAAGGGCCTGGTGGTGGACGACACGCCGCTCGATGCCCACAAGCGCGAGTTCGCCTGGACCGCCGAGAGCGCCGCGCAGAAAGGCATGCCGAAAGGTGGGAATCGCGACCTTGAGACGGTGGTCAAGGTCATGAAGCCGACGGTCCTGATCGGCACCTCGGGCGAACCCGGGACCTTCACGGAGGGGGTTATCCGCGCGATGGCGGCTTCGGTCGATCGCCCGGTGGTCTTTCCAATGTCCAATCCAACGAGCCAGACCGAGGCCCACCCCAAGGACATTCTCGACTGGACCGAAGGCCGCGCCCTGGTGGCCACGGGAAGCCCGTTCGCTCCCGTGATCCGCGGCGATCGCACTTTCCGCATCGGTCAAGGCAACAACGCCTTCATCTTCCCGGGGGTGGGTCTGGGCGCTCTCATCGCCCGGACTCCGGTCGTCACCGACGAGATGTTCGCGGCCGCGGCCCTCGCCCTCGCCCGCTGCGTCAGTGACGAGGACATCGCTGCGGGCAGCCTGTTCCCGCGCGGACGCGAACTGCGCCGTGTGGCCGCGCAGGTAGCAGCGGCGGTGATCCGAACTTCGAATGCGGCGGGACTGGGCCGTCCGATCAAGGACGACGAGGTCGAAGCGGTGGTCGAAAAGGGGATGTGGAAGCCGAGCTACGTTCCCTACGACCCGGCACCCTCAATCGCCTGAGGCCTCCTAAGAAACTCCCGGTGAAAGCCCCATTTCAGGCACTTTTAACCGTCATGGCGAGGATGCCTTCAAACGAGATCCGACAAGCCATCTCGCCGCTCAGAGATCAACGGCTTCATGGAGCCGTACTTCACTGGCTAGCTGGCCGCGCGCCCTCGCCCTCGTTTGGCCTGGTACATCGCGGCATCCGCGGCTTCGGCGGCCGCGCGCAGTTCGCCGACCGAGTGGAAAGCCGCCACTCCAAACGAGCCGCGCACCGAAAGGGGCGAGGGCGCTGCACCGTCGACCCGAAAGAGCACGTCGCCAATTTCCGAAAGACGAGCGGTAGTCTCCGCAGGCGGCAGCCCGAACAGAACGGCCAGGAATTCGTCCCCTCCCCATCTGAAGATAAGATCGTCGGCCCGAAGTTTGGCGCGCAGGGCCCGAGCAAACGCGCGAATGGCCTGATCCCCCGTATGGTGGCCCCAGGAATCGTTGATGGCCTTCAGCCCATCGAGGTCGATGACGGCGAGCGAGCCGTGAACGGCCTCGGAGCCCGACGGATCTTCCAGAACCGCGGCGAAGGCATGGCGATTCATCAACTCGGTCAAGGGGTCGGTGCGAGCCAGCACATCGAGCCGGGCTCGGGCCTGCTCGAGGCTCTCATTCGTCGATTTGAGGCGGCCCTGAACCGACTCCATGCCGGCGATGATCATCGCAAAGGCCAGAGCGGCTTCGAAGAGCAGGTCGAACACCGGCAGGAAAGAGGCATAGATCTCGGGAAGCTCACGACCCAGTCGCAACACCGAGACCAGCACCGGCACGTACTGGGCGAAACCCACCGCCAATACGAATAGGGAAACTCGCAGGAGATGCAGCCCGAGCCCGGGGACGGCGCGGCGCGGTGCCTGCAGTGCGTAGAAGAAGGCCGCGAAGAGACCGGCGGCCATGATCGCGGCTTGCGCCACGAATGCCCACGAGAAGTCGTCGGCATAGGAAAGCGCCACCGCGGCGAGGCTTGACATGAAGAAGACGCCGGCCAAAGGAGCGCCGCGCAGCTCTGGCGGACGCCCGGCGAGCCGCCTCACCCCACGAATCAGGAAGTAGAGAAAGAGATACTCACCCAGGAAGTAGGCGATGAAGAAAGCCCGCCCGTACTCCGAGCCGAGGCCAAAGCCCATCCGCAGCGCGGTAATGGCGACGGCCAGAAACACGAACCCCTTGGCGAAATCGTCGAACCAGTCCTCGTCCACCGAGCGGGCCAGAATCACCAGCAGCAGGCCGAACATCCACAGGCCCACCGCCTGGATGAAGGTGGCGTAGATGTTGGCCGCATCCCCGGTGATAAACCGCAGCAGATTCATCGGGAGTGTCGCCTCGATCCTCGGAGGGTATCCTGCCCCGGCTACTGGAGTCCGCGCATCACGGCGTCGGCGATCTGCGGCCGGGCTTCCCGGATCTGGATGTTGTCGCGGGTCGGATGAACGCGGTTGGTCAGGAGAATCACGAATACACCGGTTTCGGGGTCCATCCACATGGACGTCCCGGTAAACCCGGTATGGCCGAACGCGCGCTTCGACATCAGCGTCCCCGCCGAGGAATTCTCACTTGGAGTGTCCCAGCCCAGCGCGCGCGATGAGTCCGGCACCGTTCCGCGGGTGGTGAACTGCGCGACCGTAGCGGGAGCGATGAAGCGACGGTTCTCGAAGACGCCGCCCCTGAGCAGCATCGTTGCGAATCGAGCGAGGTCGGGAGCAGTTCCGAAAAGACCCGCATGCGGGGCCACACCACCCAGACCAAAGGCATTCTCGTCATGGACCTCGCCCCAGACGAGCCGCTTGCGCCATTCATTGTCCACCTCAGTGGGCGCGATGCGCGGGCGCAGGGACTCGGAAGGCTTATAACCCGTATCACGCATCTTCAGCGGTTCGAAGATCCGGCGCTTCACGAAGGTGTTGAGGTCCGTGCCCGCGGAGCGTTCGAGGATGTCGCCCAGCATCATCACACCAAGGTCGGTATAGACCGATTTCGTCCCCGGCTCGTACTTGAGCTCCATGGGAAGGATGCGGGCCAGATACTCCGGCATCGAGCGCGCCTCTTTGTATAGAGGCGCCCACCAGTCGATCCCGGAAGAGTGGGTCAGGAGATCGCGAACCCGAATCTTGTCCTTGGCCCCGCCCGTGAAGGTGGAGAAGTAATCGCGGACCGGGCGGTCGAGATCGAGGCGGCCTTCGTCCTGGAGCATCATGGCCATGGTGGTGGTGGCGATGACTTTGGTCAGGCTGGCGAGGTCGAAGAGCGTGTCGGTGGTCATGGCCGGAGCGCCGGCATCGTAGGTCCTTCGCCCGTACGCCTTGAGATGGACCAGGGCACCATCACGGCCCACCGCGAGGACCGCGCCCGGGAAGGCCTTGCTCTCGATGAACCGCGCCACGGTGGCATCGACATCGTCGAAGGTTCCAGGCCGGAAGCCCTGGGTCTCGGGAGCAGCGGGAGCAAGAGTCATGGGTCGATGGGCGATCTTAAGACCATGCCCGAATGGGAACAGTCCGGGCAGAGAGACGGGCAACTGCCCCGCAACGTCGAACTCGCCGAACAGAGCTCCCACCGCCGCACGCTGACCGGCATCGACACCGCCGTAGGCGGCGAGGTAGACCGGAATCTCGGGAGCCTGTCGCAGCAGATAGGGCGAACCGAAGGCGAGGACCACCAGCGGCGGTCCGCCGGCCGACAACTGAGTGAGGAGGTTCGCGTGAGACCCCGCCATGCTCGCGGTACCCTTGCTTGAAGTCACGCGAACGAAGGCGGACACCACCACGTGTGAAAAGGCCCCGCTCCTCGCCTGCGCGATGATGGCGTCGGCGGTCGAGGGGTTGAGATCGGGACCGACGTAGCGGTGGGTCGTGCTGACGTACCGGCGAGAGAACTCGGCCTCGGGAATTCCCGAGATGTTGTCGTTACGCGCGTCGGAGGACATCACGATGTGAAGGATCCTCAACGGCTTCTCAACGGAGAGGGGCAGGATATTCCCTTCGTTCTTCACTACCGTGATCGAGGCTCGGGTGATCCGGTTTGCCTCCTCGATGTCCTCGGGCCGGCCCACGTTTTTACCGATGTCGGCCTCGTCGACAAAACGCTGCCGATGCAGGCCGAGCGACTCTTTGGTCTTGAGCAAGCGAAGCACCGACGCATCGATCTGGGCCTCCTTGATCCGGCCCTCGCGCACGGCCTTCGAGATTTCTCGAATCGCAATCCGCGCGTCCTTCGGAAGGAGAACCAGGTCGCAACCGGCCAGGACCGCACGCACCGAAGCCTCGCCGGACCAAGCGACATCGAGGCCGCTCATCTCCATGGCATCGGTCACGATGAGGCCTTCGTACTTCATCTGCTCGCGGATGAGACCGGTGGTGATGGGGCGAGAGAGACTGGCGGGGTCGCCGGTGGGATCCACCGAGGGCACCGCGATGTGGGCCACCATGACCGAGTCGACCCCGGCCTTGAAGATGTCGCCGAAGGGCGGCAACTCGACCTTGTTGAGTCGCTCACGGTCCGACCCGATCACGGGCAGGGTCAGATGGGAATCCACCGAGGTGTCGCCATGGCCGGGGAAGTGTTTGGCGGTAGAGAGGATCGCACCGTCGCGAGCCCCCCGCACGTACGCGGACGACATCCGCCCCACGAGCCCCGGGTCCTCCCCATACGAGCGGATGTTGATGACCGGATTGTCGGGATTGTTGTTGACGTCCGCGACCGGGGCAAAGGCCCAGTGGATGCCGATCGCGCGCGCTTCCCGACCCGTCACCAGACCACTGAAGTAGGCGGCCGCCTCCGACCGAGTGGCCCCGATCGCCATAGCGTAGGGAATGGGCACCGAACCCCGGCGAACCCGAAAGGCCAGGCCGCGTTCAAGGTCTGCGCCCACCAGCAGGGGAGTGGCGGCACGCCGCTGGAGGTCGTTCAGGATCTTGGGGGCGGCGTAAACGTCGGATTCGAAGATCGTGATGTGGCCGACCTTCAGGGTTTCCACTTCCTCGACGAGTGCCTGGTAAACCGCCGATTTCGGGTTGGTGTAGATCCCGAACGCGCGCACGCCGATCATCTGCCCGACCTTCTCTTCGAGGGTCAGGCTCTTCAGGGTCCGCTCCGCCCAGCCGGAGAGTGGAGTGGCCGCGCGAGGGACCGGGGCGGGCTGGGGCGCCGGCGCGATCGGGCGGAAACACGAGCTCGACCCCAGCGAAATCAAGACCAGGGAAACAAAGGCGAACCGGCCGCCAGAAAGACCAAAACCCATCCGCGGATGCTAGCAGGCTGTTCGGTGCGCGAAAGATGGGGGCGCCGGTGTGGCCTCAGGGCCATGAGGTCCCCGAGGGGAGGCTTCGCGCGCGGCCTCATCACGAGACCGCGGACACCGAAACCCACGCGAGGGCACGGCGGCCTGTCCGAGAACGTGAGGTATGGAGGAGGAGTCAACGGCCCGCAAAAGCGGGCCACTCCTCACCGGCGGCGGTCTCCGCCTCCCCGCAAAGGACACTGTGCCCTCGCCCGCCGA
>CAZFQH010000152.1:0-5533 GCA_964520805.1 uncultured Acidobacteriota bacterium
GGAGCCAAGCAGGCGTTGCCCGAACCGCCCAAGGGTGCTGTTCCCGGGACATCAGGCGTGTTGTCCCTCTCGGAGGGAGCGCCGGTGGCCCTTGGCTGGACGGCGTCTTCGGGTGCCGCGATGTATCGGCTTCAGCTCCAGGCCAAGGAAGCAGGTACCGAAGAGATGGTGCTCGATCGGAGTGATCTGACCGGAACATCGATCAGCCTGCCCGGTCTGGGTGGCGGCGATTTCTCGTTCCGGGTGGCCGGTCTCACGAAGGACGGCGTTCAGGGGAAGTTCTCGGAGGCTGTTTCTTTCCGGGTCGAGCGAACCATAGCGGCCGCCACGCCGGCCCTCGCCGCGCCCCTTCTGGTGATTGAGGCGTTCGAGGTCAGAGGGAATGTTCTTCGTCTCGCGGGGAAGACCGAGCCGGGAGCCCGGCTCACCGTGAATGGGGATGCGGTCACCGTGCAACCGGACGGCTCATTCCGCGAGTTCGTCACGCTCGCGCAGAAGCAGGGCGGGCAGAAAATGGTGATTCGCTCGACATCTCGATCGGGTGGCGTGTCCGAGGAGACACGAACCCTCACTCCGGGTCAGTAGGCTTCGATACATTGGAACCGGACCCGTCGGCGGCAAAACCTCGCGAGCCTTCCGCTGTGCTCACGGTCGGGCTGGTTGCTGAAATCTGCGGGAGCCTTGAGCCGGCAGCGATGGTGAGCGGCTTCGAGCGGGTCTCGCGGCAGTTGCTTGGGCCAGCTACCCTCGCGGTCTACACCCTCGCCCCCGACGATCCGGCGCGCCTGGTGCGCTTCGCCGAAGAGGGTCAAGGAGTCAAATCTGGACCCTTGGCATTCGATCCCCCTCCGCTCCGGGAGCGTGCGGCCGGTGAATCAGGCTGGAAAGGACGCATTCCTCTCGTCGCGGGCGGAGAGAACGTGGGCGTGCTTGAAGCCTCGTTCGACCGATCTCTCGACGAAGCGGATCTCGCGATCCTGAGCACCCTCGCGCAGACCCTGGCCCTCGCCGTCCGCAATGGCCAGACCTTCGAAAGAACCCGACGGCTCACGTTCACCGATGACCTGACCGCGCTCTACAACTCCCGTTTCATGGCCCTCTATCTGGATCGTGAGTTGAAGCGATGCCGAAGGACCCGCTCATCGCTGTCGTTGCTCTTCATGGATCTTGATGGTTTCAAGGCCGTGAATGACACCCACGGCCACCTGGCCGGATCGAGAACGCTGGTGGAAGTGGGGGCCATACTTGAGAAGACCGTCCGAGATGCCGATGTACTCATCCGATATGGCGGCGACGAATTCGTGATCCTCTTTCCGGAGACGCCGCTTTCGGGCGGTCTGGTGATCGCGGAAAGAATCCGACAGGTGATTAGCGGCACGCGTTTCCTCGAGTCCATGGGCCTCGAAGCCCACGTTTCGGCGTCGGTTGGAATAGCAGCGTATCCTGATACCGCCGAAGACGTGCGCGCCCTGATCGCCGGTGCGGATCAGGCGATGTATCAGGCGAAAGCCCTGGGGAAAGACCGCGTGGTCGCCGCCAGCCCAATCAGCACTCCACAAAAAGGCTTTAGTACTTAATTGAGTCTGCTTCGATCCATCCTTAACTTCAGCTATTTCTCGAATGATCTTGCGATCGATCTCGGGACCGCAAACACGCTCGTCTTTGTGAAGTCGAAAGGCACGGTTGTTTCCGAACCTTCGATCGTCGCGGTGAATGTGAGAACCGGCCGGGTGGAGGCGGTGGGCCACGACGCGAAGGAGATGCTTGGACGGACGCCGGGCGGGATCGTGGCCATCCGGCCCATGAAAGACGGAGTGATCGCGGACTTCGAGATCACCGAGAAGATGTTGTCTCACTTCATCCGCAAGGCCCACAATCGAAACGCCTTTGTGCGGCCGCGGATCATCATCGGTATTCCTTCCGAGGTCACCCAGGTCGAGAAGCGCGCGGTTCGCGACTCGGCGCTCAAAGCCAAGGCCTCCGAGGTGTATCTCGTCGACCAGGCCATGGCGGCCGCGATCGGGGCCGGCCTGCCCATCACGGAACCCTCCGGAAACATGGTCGTCGACATCGGAGGAGGAACCACCGACGTGGCGGTCATCTCACTCGCCGGAATTGTGTACTCAAAATCGGTCCGGGTGGCCGGGAACGAACTCGACGAAGCCATCATCCAGTACATCAAGCGCAAGTACAACCTCTTGATTGGAGAGCGCACCGCCGAGCAGGTGAAGCTGGAGATCGGCAGCGCCTTTCCCCTGGAGCAATCGCTGTCCATGGAACTGAAGGGCCGCGATCTGATCGAAGGCATCCCTAAGACTCTCACGGTGACGGACGGTGAAATCCGCGAGGCGATGCGTGAACCGGTGAGCGTCGTCGTGAACGCGGTGCGGGTGGCTCTGGAGCGAACGCCTCCCGAGTTGTGCGCCGATATCGTGGATCGCGGCATCGTCCTGACCGGCGGCGGCAGCCTCCTGCGGGGGCTGGACAAACTCCTGCGCGAAGAAACCGGCCTGCCGGTGATGGTCGCGGAAAACCCTTTGAGCTGCGTGGTTCTCGGTACCGGGCGGATGCTCACCGACTTCGACCTGCTCCGCAAGATCTGCATCGACTAGCGGCCGCGGGGAATATTGGTGGCTCGGGCTTCGGCCGGCTTGACCGATCTCACGACCTAAGAGAACGTCATGGACTCCCCTGTCCCGCGCGTGCGAACCGAGAGTCTCCCGATGCGCCGGTCGTGGATGTGGCTTCTCGCCTTCCTGATCTTCCATCTTGTCGCCATTTCCCGCCAGGTTGACGTGGGCGGCGTCTCCATGCTCGAAAGAACCCTCCTCTCGATCTTCTCTCCGGTACAAAACGCCATCTCGGCCGTCGCCGGCGGCATGGTTGGAACCTGGGGTTCCGTGGTCGACCTGCATTCGGTGGGGTCCGAGAACGAACGTCTCAAGGTCCTGCTCCGGGTGGCCGAGGTTCAGCTTCTCTCTCAGCGGGCCGCGGTTGAAGAGAACGCGCGCTTGCGGGTGCTGCTGGATCTCAAACCACGTTTGCCGATGGCGACACTCCTCGCGGATGTGGTGGCGCGCAATGCTTCGCCCTGGTTCAAGACCATTTCAATCGACAAGGGCTCGTCTCACGGTGTGTTTCACGGCGCCACGGTTCTCTCTCCTTCGGGGGTGCTGGGACGCGTCATCACCGTGGCGCCAAACTCGGCGGGCGTCCAATTGCTCGTCGATCGCGACAGCGGAGCCGCGGTTCTCACCGAGCGGGGACGGGTGGACGGGATTGTTTCGGGCTTTCAGGATGAGGGGGACGGGTCGCCACTGCTCCTCATGAAATACGTTCCAAGCCTAGCGGTCGTGGAACCGGGAGAAGTGGTCGTCACCTCCGGTCTGGATCAACTCTTCGAAAAGGGACTGGTCGTCGGCACCGTGCTGCGGGTGGCGGAACCGGTAGGCCTCTTCAGGGAAGTGTGGGTCCGCCCTTCGGCCTCTCCGGCTTTCGCGGAGCAGGTCTTTGTGTCTCTTGCGCCCAGGGACAAGGCGTCACCGCCGCCCCTGCCATGAAGGCAAACCTGATCGCCCTAGCCCTGCTCGCCTTCGCTTTGCTCCTGCAAAGCGGACTCAGTCTGTTTCTTCCGATCAGTGCGTACGTCGACCTTCCTTTGGTGGTCGCTACCTGGTTCGCCCTTTCGCGCGGCGAACTGCTCGGAATGGTTGGAGGCTCGGTGTCCGGATGGCTCTCCGAGGCTCTCTTTGGCCGGGGAATCAGCGGAGTGTCGGGACTGATACGCCTGGTGCTCGGATTCGCGCTCGGGCTTCTGGGCTCGCGTTTTCTGATCACGGGTGCCGTGCCGCGATTCTTCCTCCTGCTCACCGTCACGGTCATCGATACGCGTGCTTTCGAGTGGATAGCACCCGCTTTTGGCATGTCGCCGGTGCAGTACTCTCCGATGGCCATGACCATCCGCGGCTCGATCAACGCGGCCGTGGGTCTCGTCCTCTTCGCGCTGTTCGAACGGCGAACGATTCAGGCGACATGAAGATCTACGAAGATCTGCGGTCCGCGCAACAGCGTCTGGATGGGCTGCAAAACGGCCTCCTGGCCCTTGTCGCCCTGCTCTTGCTCCAGTTCTGGCTGCTACAGGGGGTGCATTCGAAACACTATCGCGAACTCGCGGAAAATAACCGGATCCGGACCCTGAGCATCGCGGCTCCGCGCGGAATGCTCACCGACCGGAATGGGAACATCCTCGCGGAAAATAAGCCCGCTTTCCGGATCGTGGTGACCATGGGCCCGTCGGGCTCGGTGGACAGGATTTCCGGAACCCTCTCGTCGCTGCTCAAAGTCGACGAGGCCGAGATCCGGCAGAAGCTGAGCCGGCCCCGCGCCGCCTATCAGCCCGTCACCATCAAGACGAAGGCGACGTTCGAAGATGTGGCGGCGGTCGAGGCGCGACGCCGGGAGATGCCGGAGGTCAGTGTCGAAGTGGTCCCCGTTCGGTCCTATCCCCTGGCGCGAAGTGCCGCTCATGTGGTGGGGCGGGTGGGAGAAGTCACCGATCGGCAGCTGAAACAGCCGGCGTTCGCGGATTTTGAGCCGGGCCGGCTGGTGGGCCAGTCGGGCCTCGAGGCGCTCTACAACGAGGACCTCACCGGAACCGACGGACTGCGGCGCATGGTGGTGAACAGCCGCGGCGTCGAAATCGAACTTTCCGAGGATCAGCCGGCGCGGGGCGGCGGGGCGGTTGAACTCACGCTTTCGACCGACCTCCAGGCGGCAATGGAAGGGGCGTTCGCGAACCGTGCGGGGAGTGCCGCGGCCCTCGATCCTTTCACCGGGGAGATCCTGGGCCTTGTTTCTTCTCCGGGGTTCGACCCGAATAGTTTCACCTCCGGAATCGAACGAACGGTCTGGGAAGGTTTGACCCGCGATCCTCGGACCCCGCTACTCAATCGGGCCGTTCAGGGGCAGTACGCGCCAGGGAGTCTCTTCAAAGTTGTCGTGGCCGCGGCCGCTCTCGAAGAGGGGCTCATCTCTCCGGAGTCCACCACCTTCTGTCCGGGCTACGCCTCGATTTACGGGCATGTCTTCAAGTGCAACCGTCCCTCCGGGCACGGTGTGGTTTCCCTTGGCCGCGCGCTCGGAGATTCCTGCAATGTTTATTTCTATCAGTTGGGGGCTCGCCTCGAAATCGAGCGCATCGCGGCGTATGCGAGGAAGTTCGGTCTGGGCTCGGTCACGGGAGTGGACCTTCCGAGCGAAGCCCGCGGCCTCATCCCCGACACCGCCTGGAAAGAGCGGCTGTTCAAGGCTCCTTGGTACCAGGGGGAAACCATCTCCGTCTCCATCGGACAGGGCCAGGTCCTCGCCACCCCCCTCCAAATGGCGCGGATGATGGCGGCGATCGCGAACGGGGGGAGGCTGGTGCGGCCTCATATCGTCCGACTGGTGGCCGGCAAGCCGGCGGTTTACGAACCCGCGGTGTCGATGGGGTTCAAGCCTTCGACCATCGCGGCCATTCGCCGGGGACTGTTCA
>CAZFQH010000152.1:5543-8618 GCA_964520805.1 uncultured Acidobacteriota bacterium
CTGTTCATGGCCGTCAACTCGGGGGGATCGGGGCAGCATGCGCATATTGCGGAGGTTGAAGTGGCGGGGAAAACCGGTTCAGCCCAGGTGGTTTCGTCCGCCAAGCTGACCAAGGACATCGAGGCCATCCAGCCCCATGCCTGGTTCGCCGGTTTCGCGCCCTTTGATAGCCCGCGGATTGTTCTGGCGGTTCTGGTGGACCACGGGGGGAGCGGCGGTGCCGCAGCCGCTCCCGTCGCCCGCGCGATCTTCGCGAGGTTCCTGCTTCCGCGAAGCCTATCGCCGGTGGAACGTCGGGTGTCACCCTAAGTGCTGCGCCGTCTTTTTCAAGGCCTCGACTATCCGCTGATCGGACTGACCCTGCTTTTGAGCAGCCTGGGGGTGGCCATGATTGCAAGCGCCACCCAGGACACACGGCTGGAGGGTCTTTGGGTGGGACAGGCGGGCGCCATCGCGATCGGCGTCCTGCTGCTGCTGGTGGTGGCCGCGACCGACTATCGGAAGCTCGCCGATCGTTCTCCCGTCCTGCTTGGTATCGCCTTGGTGGTGCTGATCGCCACGCTCGCGATCGCTCCCCGAATCGCGGGGACAAAACGCTGGTTGAGTGTGGGCCCGGTCCAGTTCCAACCATCCGAGTTCGCCAAGATCGTGGCGGCGCTCGTTATTGCCAAGCTCTTCTCTGAAATGAAGAAGGAGTCGCTCGGACTTGGGGACCTTCTGGTTCCCGCCACCATCACCGGAGTTCTTGCTTTGACCATCGCCGCTGCACCCGACCTCGGTACCGCGGTTTCCCTTTTGCCGATGTTCTTCGTCGGGGCCTTTCTCGCCGGTCTTCGCTACAAGTCCATCCTGATCCTCAGTGGCTTTCTGGTGGTCTTCGGTTTGATCTCCTGGGAGTTTCTGCTGCGCGACTACCAAAAGGCTCGCATTTATTCCTTTCTGGACCCCGACCTCGATCCGCGAGGCTCCGGCTATCAGAAGAAGCAGTCTCAGATCGCCGTGGGCTCGGGGGGCCTGACCGGCAAAGGCTACGGTGAAGGTTCGCAGACCCAGCTTGGATATCTCCCGGCCCGGCAGACAGATTTCATCTTCTCCGTCCTGGCCGAAGAGTTCGGTTTCGTGGGCGTCGGCGTCACTCTCGGCCTCTATCTAGCACTCCTCTGGCGGTGTCTCGATATCGCCCGACTGGCGCGGGATCGACTGGGAGCGATCCTCGTATCGTGCCTGACCGCCACACTCACGTTCCAGGTTGTTTACAATGTCGCCATGGTGGCGGGTCTTCTCCCCGTCAAGGGCCTGCCCCTGCCGCTGATGAGCGCCGGTCGTTCTTCGGTGCTCGCGACCTTTATCACGCTCGGCCTGATCCTCAGCGTCAGGATGCGCCGATTCGCCAATTGACGGGCCCAACATAGAGCTTTACAAATGAACCCTCTCCGACTGTCGTTCGTGCGCCCCGCATGAGGCGCGAGCTGGTCGTCACTTCTTCTCCCAAAGAAACGCGCGTCGCCCTTCTCGAAGACTCCCAGGTCGCGGAGTTCTTCATCGAGCGTTCCGAGCACGCGTCCACCGCCGGCAATATCTACAAGGGGCGGGTGAGCCGCGTATTGCCGGGCATGGGTTCGGCCTTCGTTGACATCGGCCTCGAGCGTGACGCCTTCATGCACGCCGAGGACGTATTCGAAGACCTTCCCGAGAATCTCCTCGAAGAAGAAGAACGTGGCGCCAAGGCCGCCCCCATCGAAGATCTGGTGAGCCCGGGCCAGGACATCGTGGTCCAGGTGGTCAAGGAGTCACTCGGAACCAAGGGGGCGCGCATCACCGCGCACATCTCGCTGCCCGGACGCTTCATGGTTTTTCTACCGACCGTCGAGCATGTGGGGGTTTCCCGGCGGGTTCAGGACGACGACGAGCGGAAGCGCCTGAAAAGTTTCCTCAAAGGAATCCGGCGAGAAAACGGTGGTGGTGGATTCATCGGCCGGACCGCGGCTCTGGGTCGTGAGGTCGTGGATCTCGAACGGGATGCGCGAAATCTCATCCGGACCTGGGATGAGGTTCGCGGTGTGGCCTCGCGCGGCAAGGCGCCGATGCTTCTCTACAAGGAGCCTTCGCTCGTCGAGCGGTTGCTTCGCGACCTCCTGGGGAAGGACGTGGCGGGCGTTCACGTGGACGATCCCGAGCTGCATAAGAAGGTCTACAACTTCTTGGACCGCGTCGATCCGGAACTGCTTTCGAAAGTCCGCCTGGTCAACCGCCCGGGCCATATTTTCGATGACTTCGGAATCAACGCGGAGCTGGAGCGAGCGCTCAAAACTCGCGTGCCCCTCGAATCCGGCGGATCGATCGTGGTCGAGGAGACCGAGGCCCTGGTGGCGATCGACGTGAACACCGGCCGGTTCGTGGGTAAGAGCGATCACGAAGAGACGATCGTCAAAAACAACATCGAGGCGGCTCGAGAAATCGCGCGTCAGCTCCGGCTTCGGGATCTGGGCGGCATCATCGTTTTGGACTTCATCGACATGAAGGACCGAAAGAACCGGAAGAAAGTTCTCGCGGTCCTCGACGGCGAACTGCGACGAGATCGCGCGACCAGCCGGGTCCTTTCCGTGAGCGAGTTCGGCCTGGTGATCCTGACCCGTAAGCGAGTGCGCGAATCGCTCAGCAAGACGTTGTGTGAGACGTGTCCGGAATGCGGAGGGGTGGGTCGCGTGAAGAGCGTGCCCACTATCCTGACGGAGATCTACGATGAAATTCGAAAGCTCCCCGCGGAACTGAAGACCCAGAAACTTACGTTGCGCGCGGCACCTGCGGTCGCCGATGTTCTGTTGGAGGAACGAGACAGCGGTTTCTTGTCCTCGATCTCCAGCCTGCTGTCCGAGCCGCTGGATGTGGAGGCTGACCCCCTCCTGAGTCAGGAGCAGTTCGACATCCTCACCGGACCCCCGACCGTCTAGGCTAGGAGCTAGGAGCCCCGGTCCAACGAGGGCGGGGCGTGTCGGCGGTCCGTATGGGCTCGCTGCTAGAAGGCTACCCTTGAGGTTGCCTTTCCGTAATGGGTGCCTCGATTCCCATCAGGAG
>CAZFQH010000153.1:0-8610 GCA_964520805.1 uncultured Acidobacteriota bacterium
GATGGATCAGATGCGGCAGCAGATGTCGCAGATGAAGCCGCCCACCGCACCCGCACCACCCGCGATGTCGGCCGAAGAGACGAAAGCCCACGAGGACGCGAAGCGCTTCGCCCGCCTGATCGTCAGCGAGATCAAGCTCTACAACGAGACCAAGGTCACGGAAGGCCGCAAGGCGAGAGACCTGCATTCTCGCCTCAAGGAAGACATCGAGCGTGGCCGTCAGATGTACCACGACCGCATTTCGCCGGGCCTGCGGAACAACACCAACTACTTCCACGATGAACTCGTCCGTCTCCTGGCCGGCGGCGACGCCTCAGCCCTGGGCCCCATGTAGTCCGTCAGGAAATCCTTGAAGATCTCCCGCCTGACCCGGGCCACACGCCCGGGCGCGTTCACCCTTCGCCCCACGGCGAATCGTCTGATGTTGTGCGCCTTGATGGCCGGCGGGATCAGCGCGAACGTTCAAGCCGAGACGAATGAGCCGTCCCGGCTCGATACCCTTCGCCCGATTCTCACGGCTGCGGAGGCGGCGCTGGTCAAGGCGGCCACCGATCTCCGCAGCGGCGTCCACGGCTCGGTGGTCGAGACACTCCGCAAGGTCTCCCGCAACCACGCGGGTGAAGAAGCCTCGGGCCTGGCTCAAGTGCTCGCCGCCAAGGCTTCGCTCGCCCTCGGTCGCTTTGACGAAGCCGCCGCCGCCGCGCGGCACGTCGACATCGACCGCACCGGCCTCGCCGATCGCGCCCTGCTGATCCTGGCCAGGGCCAAGGCGCGCTCCGCCGACTATGGAGGTGCCGCTTCCGCTTATCTTCGGGCCATCGACGCCGCCCAATCGGACGACGTCGCCTGCTCCGCCCGTCTCGGCGCGGCCGCGGCTCTCCTGCAGATCAAGCAGAACGCACGACGCGTGGCTCTTCTCACCGAAGCAACCTCGGTCTGCCGCCAGGAGCACGCCGATGTTCTGCTCGACCTCTCCGAGGCTCTACTGGCCCAGGGCTCGCCCGACCTGGCGCTGGAACGACTGGAGGAAATCGAACGTGTCTACCCCACGTCCCAGCAGTCTCAGGCCGCGGCGGGCCACATCGCGCGCTTGCTGGTGCCCTTGGGCTCCCATCCCAAGCGATCGGCGCGCGACGATTTCGAACGCCGATTCACCCGCGCCCGCGCTCTTCAAAAGGGCGGGCAGAATGAGGCGGCGGTAGCCGAGTTGCGGAGGCTGAAGCTCCACAAGGCGATCGGCGCCGACGCCGACAAGGTGGCGGTGGCCCTGGGACGCGCGCTTCTGCGGACCGCGAGTCGCGAAGCGAAGACACTTCTCGCCACCGTTCCCGACACCTCCACGGCCAGCGCGGAAGCGCGGTTGCTCCTCGCCCGCCTCGCTCCTGAATCCGAACGCGCGAGCCGTCTCAACGAAGTGGTGCGCGCCTTCCCAGGCACCACGGTCGCAGAAGAGGGTCTTTACTCGCTGGCCACTTTCTTCCAGAAGGACGCCCTCTATTCGGAGGCGGCTCCCTACTACCGGCGGCTGGTCGACGAATTCGCCGAAGGTTCTTACGCCGAGGGTTCAGCCATGCGCGCGGCCTTCGAAGCACTGCGGGCCGGCCATTCCGAGGACGCCGCCACAACCCTCGAAACCATGGCCCGCCGGGCGCGATCACCCTCGGGGTTTCTCTACTGGGCCGGAGTGGCCCGCAAGCGAAACGGTGAAGTCGAACGCGCTTCGGTTCTCTTGAGCGAGGCCGCCGAGCGGTTCAGTAACACCTGGTACGGGGCCCTGGCGAAGAACGAGTTGCCGGGTCTGCCCGCGGTGGCGTCGACCATCCAGACCGAGGCTCAGAGCACGGTTCCAGGCTTCCGCCGGGAAGAACTTCCAGCACCCTTCAAAACACGTCTCCGTCAGCTGCTGCTCGTGGGTCTCGACGGCGAGGCCATGGATGAATTGAAGACGTTCGGCAACACCAGTTCGGCGCTGGAAGCCCGGGCGTTGATCGAGGCCGACCGCGGTCAGCTGCGCAACGCAATCATCTACATGAAGCGGGCGCGGCCCGAGCACGTTTCCGCCGCCATCCAGGACCTGCCCGCGCATGTCTGGACCACCATTTATCCCCTCAAGTTCGGCGAGACCCTCAAGGCCGCGGCGTATCGCGAGGGGCTCGACCCCGCGCTGGTGGCGGCTCTGGTCTGCCAGGAATCGACGTTCGACGAGCAGGCGAAGAGTGTGGTGGGAGCCCGGGGGCTGATGCAGATCATGCCGTACACCGGCAGACCGCTCGCCCGCGAACTCGGACAGCGCTTCACCGTGAAGATGCTTCACGAGCCCGTGACCTCGCTCACGTTCGGAACCCGCTACTTGCGCCAGATGCTGGAGCGCTTCGATGCGCGGCCCGAGGCGGCACTCGCGGCCTACAACGCGGGGCCGCATCGAGTGGCCCGGTGGCTGGCCCCCAACCCCTCCATCCGCGCCGACGAATTCGCAGAGTCGATTCCCTTCACCGAGACGCGCACCTACGTGATGATCATCATGGCCGCGCGCGATCAATACCGCAAGCTCTACGGCCTCGAACCCACGCCCCTCGCCGCCCCCTGAAGGCGGGACTCTGCGAGGCGTACCGTCGCGGAGTGCGAAAATTAGAGTCCATGACTTCCATCGGCGATATCCTCAAGCAGAAAGACCCGGGCCTGGCCGCCGAACTGACGTTGCGAGTTTCGGGCCGAAGGCCGCTCGAACTGCGCCCCATCACCATCGAGCCTTCGCCCACCCGTCACGCCGAGGGCTCGGCTCTCATCTCCTGCGGAGACACCCGGGTGATCACCACGGTGAGCGTCGAGGACCGGATTCCCCAGTTTCTGCGCGGAAAAGGCGAGGGATGGTTGACCGCCGAGTACGCGATGCTGCCCCGCGCCACCCATACCCGGACGGCGCGTGAAGTCACGAAAGGGGCGCCTTCGGGACGCACCCATGAGATTCAGCGACTCATCGGCCGATCGCTCCGATCGGTCCTCGACATGAAGGCCCTCGGGGAGCGAACCCTCACGATCGACTGCGATGTAATCCAGGCGGACGGAGGCACCCGCACCGCATCCATCACCGGCGCGTTCGTCGCCTTGGTCCTCGCGCTAAAGAAAATCGGAGCCATGGGCGCGCTGCGCGATCAGGTGGCCGCCGTGTCCGTGGGCCGGGTCAAGGGAGCCACCGTGGTCGACCTCGATTACATCGAAGACTCCGCGGCCGAGGTGGATATGAACGTGGTGGGCCTGGCCTCGGGCGCCTTTGTGGAAGTGCAGGGCACGGCCGAGCAGAAGCCGTTTTCGAAGGCCGATCTCGACGACATGATGCGGGCGGCCCAGGCCGGCCTCGGTCAGCTGTTCGAGAAGCAGCGCGCCGTCCTGCCCCCCTTCAAGCTCAAGGGATAGTTCTGAGTCAGAGCCCAACGCCGAGCGACCAGATGAGGCGGCCGCCCGGTCCGCCGGTGCCGCTCACCTTCCGCGCGTAGCCGAGGCTGCCGCGGAGGCCCAGCAGAACCACGTCGCTCTCAATCCCTGCATAGGTGTGCCCGTTCGTCACTCCCGTAGGGTCGCGCCAGGTGCGAAGGGCGATGGCCTTCAAGGTGACCGCGAGCCCCGAGGGTTTGATCAGCGAATCCTCGAAGACACCGGCCACAAAGCCCAGGCCGATCTGACCGCCCCGGGTTCCCGCGCGAACCTGGATCAACTTCGCGGGGGCGAACGCGACGAGCATCTTCGGTTGCCCCCACATCAGGGTGGCCGAACCGGTCAGCCGCGTGGGTCCACCCCAGGCGAGACCCAGCGTCGCGTCCACCAGATTCTTCGGTTTCGGCGCGGGTGCTTCCGCAGGCGTCGGAGTCGGAGGGGCCACTTCTTGGGCCTGACCCGGGATCGAGAGGCTCACGAAAAGCGAAAGGAGGGCGAGGCCGCGTTTCATTCCTCCCATTCTCGCCTCCGTTGGCGGATGGCCCTAAAGCGCCGCCACAGACTGCTGGTCCAAAAAGCGATAATCTCAGGCGTCTGTTCCCAACCGGGCGGAACAACATCTCGGAGTCTTTGGAGAATCATGAGGAAATCCACAATCGTCGCGGTTCTGGTCGCCGCACTCGCGGCGCCGGACATCCACGCCGCCAACGTGACCGAAGCCAATCTCGAAAAGGCCATGAAGGACGTACAGGATGGCGCTAATGCCATCCGCGGCGCCAACGGCGACATGGCGGTTGCCGCCACCAGCGCCAAAGGGGTCGAGGCCGCTCTGGCCAGCGTCGAGGCCTTCTGGACCGCACGCAAAGATGACGGGGCAGTCAAGATGAGTGGCGCCGCCCGCGACGCCGCCCGCGCCGTGGCAAAGGCCGCAGAAGGCAAGGACGCAGCGGCCCTCGGAGAAGCAACTCGGGCTATGTTCGGAACCTGCCGGACCTGCCACGACATTCACCGTGAACGTCAACCCGACGGGACCTACCGCCTCAAGGGCAATTAGTCCGCGCCATCGCAACGGATATCGGCCGATCTCCTTCGGGGACCGGCCATTTTCGTTTCAGGGGACCATTACCTGAATTCGCCCAACCACGCTGAAATAGCGACCGTTGTTGCCAGGTGTGGGCGCGCGGGTGGCATCGCGGTACCGCTCCCAAAGCGCGTTTCCCTGGAACTTGAGGAAACTCGAGGCCCAGTAGTTGACCCCGGCCGACCAGGTGGCGGCCCCGGCGGCGACAAGGTCTTGGTCCCGGCTGCGGTATCCCGCACGGCCCGTCTCGGCCCCGGTGTCATCGAAGTGAAGACCCTCAATGCGAGCCGCGACTTCGAGCATCCCCTTGCCGCCCTTGAAGATCGACGCCGCGGGACGCACCTTGGTTGACTTTTTCTCGCCCGTGAGGATGTAGGTCGCATGCAGGCTCCAGGCCCGCCCTCGGAAGGCGGGAAGAGTTTCGCCCCCTGGCCCTTGCCCCAGCCTCTGCTCGGTCATTTGAAGAAACTCGGCGATCGCGCGGAAGGAACCACGCGAGTAGGCGGCGTCGGCTCCCACCCGGCGCCGGGTTCCCTTGACGTGAGGCCGGTCCGAGAAATCGAAGCCGCTGGAAGTGCGGCCCGAGCCGCCTTTGGCCTCCGGCTCGATGGAACCCACGGCGGGATCGGGCGTCACCTTCCCTTGCATGAACGAACTCCCGAGGACGAAACCGCCGCGAGGCTCCCAGGTCACGCGGCTTGCCACGGCGGCATCGGATCGCTCGGACGACGGGCTGCCGTCGCCCGCGAACGCGCCCGCAACGTAGGTGAACTTGGAGGCCTCGCCACTCAGCGACGCTCCCCACTCGCGATCCACGCCCAGACGTTCCGGGGCCATGGAGCGGTCGATGAGATCGGTCCTTGAACTCGAGGTCAGAAACTCCGGGCTCACGTCAGGCTTGAAGTGACCGGCTAGAAGGGTCGCCTTGCGCGAGAACTGATAGCCCACGGCCGCATCCTTGAGCCGGTCTCCTTTCTTTGAGCCGCGCGGATCGCCATCCAGTTCCAGGGACCAGCGGTCGAACTCGGCCTTGATGCCGATGCGCAAACGACGCAGTTCCCTCTCGGCGCGAACCGAGTCCGGCTCCACGTTCCAGTCGAAGTGTCGGAAGTCCATCTGGGCATAACCAGCGAGGTCGATTTTAAACCGGCCGTTCTTCAGGCCGAGGCCCTTCCGCTGCCACCCCGCTCCTGATACCTCAGGTGACTCCCGTACTGCGACTGCGGATTCCTGCGGCGGCACTGGCGATGGAGAAGGAGATGGAGATGGAGCCACTTCGCTGCCCTGAGCGCGGGCTTCGCCGATCAGGCCAAAGACGAAGGGCAAACAGACCGCAAACGCACAGATCGCCCGCTTTGAAAGAACGTTGCTCACTCGTTTTCCCGCAGTACGGTTTTTACACAAAACGGGAATGAGGCCGCGGTGCCACGGAGAGACGGGGAGCGATTGCGGACGCCGACGGGTCGATGACGGCTTTGCACATCACAACCGGAACCTCGGCGGAACTTCTCCGGCTGAGGGCCCGCACTTCGTGGTCCACCCACGCAAGCACCGCCATCCCGACGACGAATCCCCAGGTCAGAAGAGTCAGAGCCTGCAGTCCCGAGTAGAGCTTGGCGATGGCCGCGTACTTCGCCCGATTGATGCGCGCCAGGGTGTAGGCCTGGGTGGCCAGTTCCGTGTTCAACTGACTCACCCGAATGTTCCGCCACGCGGCCAGGTACGTGGGCAGGTCGTAGCGAACCGCGTCGGCGAAAAAGCGCAAACCAAGATTGCTGGCCTCCATACCGTCCTCGCCTTGAGCGAACGTGGCGAGTTCAGCCCGCTGAACCAGCGTCTCCGCTCGGGGACGGAGCGACTCGATCGCCTGCACGAAGAAATAAACCGCGGTTATGGCGTAGAGGGCGAAATAGAGGTAGAGCCATGGCTGAGCCTCCGGGGGTAGCCTGGCGATGAACTCGGAGCGCGTGCCCAGGATCAGAATCGCCGCGTTCAAAGCACCCATGATGATCAGGGCGAAGCGCGCCTTGTGGTCGGCCAGGTCGACCAGATCCTGAGCCTCTTTAACGGTGTCGACGAGAGCCCGGTAGCGCTGCCAGGGCTCGGCGCGGCCGAACTCGGACTTCTCCTTCTTCCTGCTGCCGCGGTCTTCCGAGTCGGTAGTCGGGCCTGGCTCGGTGGCGGCGGCGCTCGACGGGATCGAGGGCAGGCCGTGGCCAGCCACGCGTTCTGCTTCGAGCGCGTCCGAGGCTGCGGGCCGCTCCGCGGAAAACGGTCCGGTCGCCGCAGCGAGGCTGGTGGCGGCAGACGACGCGGATTTCGAATCGGTTAAGTTCATTCGCGACCTACAGTGGCCGTAGGATACGGCAAATGAAGAGGTTAATGAATTGATCGGGCTTTTATTGCTGCTGGCCACGAACCCTCAGGGCGCGCCCGGGCCGACGGGACTGTCCGCCCGCCAGCTGTTTGGAGAGCAGGAAAGTCGCCGATTCGTCACGCGGCCAGCTCCGTGTCTCGGCCCAAACTTTTTGAGCGCCGAGATCGACCGGTTGCTCGCCACATTCCCGGGCCACCTCGAGGTCGAGACCATCGGCACGTCTTTCCTCGACCGAAACATCCGCATGGTGTCGATAGGAAGAGGAGCAAAGTC
This sequence comes from uncultured Acidobacteriota bacterium, assembly GCA_964520805.1. Taxonomy (GTDB): domain Bacteria; phylum Acidobacteriota; class Vicinamibacteria; order Fen-336; family JAGNNV01; genus JAGNNV01. Next base: position 7,164 of record CAZFQH010000153.1, read on the forward strand.
CATCCTGCTTTGGTCGCAAATGCACGGCGACGAACCCTCGGCCACGCCGGCGCTCCTCGATCTCGCCGCGTACCTCGCCGCCGAATCCGCGCGGCCGGAGATCGCCCGGATTCTCGACACCTTCACCCTCCGCATGATTCCGATGCTGAATCCGGACGGGGCCGAGGCCTACGAGCGGCGGAACGCCCAGGGTATCGACATCAACCGCGACGCTCTGATGTTGACCACACCGGAAGGCATCCTCCTCAAGAAGGTCCGCGACCGCTTCTCCCCTTTTCTAGGCTTCAATCTGCACGACCAGGGACGCCGAATCACCGTGGGGGATACAGGTGTCCTCTCCTCGATTTCGCTGCTCGCGGTTTCAGGCGACGCCGCGGGGACAGTGACTCCCGGGCGTCTGCGTGCCAAGAAGGTGGCGAGCCACATCGTGGCGACCCTCTCCCCGTTCATCCCGGGAGGAATCGCCCGTTACGATGAGGACTGGAATCCGCGCGCGTTTGGCGACAACGTCACGGCCTGGGGAACTCCGGTTGTGCTGATCGAGAGCGGCGGTTTTCCCAAGGGGGGCGGATTCAAGGAGCTGACTCGGCTCAACTTCGTGGCTCTCGTGAAGGTGCTCGAAGGTCTCTCACTGGATGACCTCGATGGCGTGTCGCCCGAGGTGTACGACCGGCTTCTGCGCAACCGCGGGGAGGCCTACGCCGACGTGGCCATCACCGGTGTTTCGATTCTCGAGCCGCGCTCCGGCAAGTGGTTCCGCGCGGATGTGGCCCTGGACGCCCTCGCCTCCGATCAGACCGCGGCCGGTTGCGCTCCGTCGCCCCGAACGAGCAGCCGCGTCGTCGAAGTGGGAGACAGCCGCGTGGTCGTTCCCGCCCGAATGATCGACGGCAGCGCCATGGCTCTTGCCCCCCTCGCCCGAAATCTCGGATTGAAGCCGGGAGAGATCTCGCGCGAAGCCCTGCTGGCTCTGCGTCCGGGAGTTTCCGCATCGGAGAATCCCGAAGCCCTGCTGTCCGCGCTGCGGCTTTCGCCCACAGGAATCACGCGCAACGGGAGCGCCACCTTCGTTTTGTGGGTCAAGGAGGAAGGACGGCCGCCTGGGCGCTTCTTCGTGGTGATCGACGGCGTGGGCCTTCCCGACTAGGAACTTGCGCGACGCACGTCGTAAGCGCAACGGAAGCCCAGATTGTCCAGTCCGCTATCGGGGGCCGCGAACGAACGCGCGGCGTTGCGGAAGTTGCGGCAGAAGTTCTCCGAGCACATCCACGAACCTCCCCGCATCACGCGGTCCTTCCCCGCGGGCGGGCCCTGAGGGTTAAAGACCGGCGACTTCGAGTAGTACCCCGCGTCGAACCAGTCCAAGTTCCATTCCCACACATTGCCGATCATGTCGTACAGACCGTAGTGATTCGGATTGAAACGTCCGACCGGAGCACGGGAAAGG
>CAZFQH010000154.1:0-5415 GCA_964520805.1 uncultured Acidobacteriota bacterium
GTCCCTGACCGTCGCTCCCGCCCCTCAGGCCGGTGTCCCCGCCGCGACGCCGGCCCCCGCCCCCGCGGGTGCGCCCGCACCGGGAGGTGCTGCATTGCTTGACATCTCGGATCCCGCGGTGTCCGCCCCCGTTCTCCTTTCGCAGTCGAGGATCGAGTACCCACCTGTCGCCCGGGCGCAACGAATCAGCGGCGTGGTGATCATCTCGGCTCTGGTCGACGAGACGGGAGCGGTCATCGACACTCGGGTGATCCGCGGTGCTTCGCCCAATCCCGGCTTCACCCAGGCCGCCCTCAAGAACGTGAAGAGCCGCAAGTACAAGCCTGCGACCATGAACGGGAAACCGGGTCGGGCGTGGGTCGCCATTCAGATCGACTTCAAGCTTTAAGCTTGAGGTATATGTTGACCGCTATCGCACTTATGACCTTGCTTCAGGGAGCTTCCCCCGCCCTTGACGCCGCCCAGGGAACTGCTGACCCGTTTCTTACGCGGGCCCGCGCTCTGTTGAAGACCACACCGCTCATCGACGGGCACAATGATGTGCCGTGGGCGATCCGCATCTGGAAGGAACGACCTTTCGACGTCGAAGGGTATGACCTGCGGAAGGGTGGAATGGGCCAGACGGACCTCGGGCGCCTGGCCACGGGCCAGGTTGGAGGGCAATTCTGGTCGGTCTACATTCCGGGCGAGGAAGCGACCCGGAAGCTCGGTTACGCCAAGGTCCAGCTGGAGCAGATCGAGATTGCGAGACGGGTGATCGAGAAGTACTCCGACCGGTTCGAACTCGCTCTGAACTCATCGCAGGTCCTGCCGGCGTTCCGCAAGGGCAAGATCGCCTCGATGCTGGGCATGGAGGGCGGCCACGCCATCGAGAATTCGCTGGGCGCGTTGCGCGCCTTCTACGACCTGGGGGCCCGGTACATGACCCTCACCCACAACGTCACCCTTGATTGGGCCGACGCGGCCGCCGATACCCCGAAGCACGGCGGATTGACGAAGTTCGGTGAGGAAGTCGTAAAAGAGATGAACCGTCTTGGGATGATGGTCGATCTCTCCCACGTGTCTCCTGAAACCATGGATGACGCGATCCGTGTGAGTGCTTCTCCCGTCATCTTCTCGCACAGTTCCGCGCGCGCCCTGTGCGATGTGCCGCGCAATGTGCCCGACCTGGTCCTGAGGAAGACCGCGGCGAACGGGGGAGTGGTCATGGTGACGTTCGTTCCCGGGTTCGTGTCCCAGGCGGTGGCCACGCGGGGTCGTGAGCGCCGCGAGGCACTCCGCGCGAGGCTCACGGGCATCACCGACGAAACCGAGAAGGCGCGGATCACCGAGCAGGTGAACACCGAGTTCAAGTCGCCGAAGGCCACGCTGGGCCAGGTGGCCGATCACATCGAGCACATCCGCCGCATCGCGGGGATAGATCACGTGGGTATTGGCGGCGACTATGACGGCACGGATGAACTGCCGGAAGGCCTCGAGGATGTCTCCACGTACCCGGTCCTGGTGGCCGAGCTGCTTCGACGTGGTTGGACCGACAACGATGTGAAGAAACTCGCGGGAGAGAACATCCTGCGCGTGTGGGCCGAGAACGAGCGGGTGGCGGCCCGGCTGAGAGCGGAGCGGCCGCCTTCTCTCGCGACCATCGAAGCCCTGGATCGCGCCGGGCAATAGCGTGTGTAGGGGCAGGCCTTGTGCCTGCCCTTTCCACCCGGGTGCGGCGCACTCTTCGTGATGCCAGGGCGGCCACTAGGGCCGCCCCTACAAGCACGGTGTCATGGTTCGCGGTAGGGGAGACGCGGCTTCGTGCGCGCGAAGCCGCTAAGATCACCTGGCACCATGAGCCGCGAGCGCGTTCCCACCTATGCCGACCGTCTGCCCCCGGTGGTGCCGCCCGTGGAGGAGGATATCGACGGCCTCTCCGACGAACTGGTCGAGATTCTCTACCCCGGACGAAGGGTCCGGCCCTTTGCCATCTCGGTCGTTTTCGATGATTCCACCGATGAGGCGGTGACCCAGGCGCTACGTCTTTCCAAGGGTGCCGCGTCGCTTGACACTTTTCAGGAAGGCTCGCGCACGCGCCACCGGGCCGACTTCCAGACCGAGCAGGCCGCGGCCCTGCGGGACGTGGCGACCCTCGTTGCCGCGCGGCCGGGAAGCGAGGTTCTGGTCGGCGGACGGAAGGCCCCCTACGGCCACGAACTCTGGCTACCCCTCATGTCCTTCTTCGTGAAGGAGTGACCCGGTTGGCCGCCGATCGAGCTCGGAGCTTGCCGCAATGAGCGCGCTCGAAGATGACCTGTCCCGGATCGAAGAGGGGACCTTCAAGCTCCAAAAGGATTGGGACCGGTTCTTCTCCGGACAGGAGCGCAAGGCGCCTTTCGAAGCCAAACAGCGGCTGGACCGGCTCATCCGCAAGTACATCGGTGTCGAGATCCGCAACAACGTCGAGCGCTTCCGTTTCCAATCGCTGACCGCCCGCTACAACACTCTCTCCGACCTTTGGAACCGGAGGCTGCGCGCGCTGGAGGAAGGAAAGCCGCTCACCTCGTCTCAGCTGAGCAAGGTGAGAGAAGTGGCCGAAGCGAGCCCTTCGGTCGGGGCGGCCGTGGCGGCCGCGGTGGGTGCGGGAGCCGTCGCCGGGCCCCGCAGTGAGGTTTCCGTTCCCGTCCGCTCCGAGGTTCGCCTCAGCACTTTGCGCGAGGACGATGCCGGCGTCCGCGACCTGTATGAGCAGTTCAGGTCGGCGCGCGCCTCGGTCGGGGAATCCGAGGTGAAGTTCGACTCTTTCAAGAAACTCATTGCCCAGCAGCGGGCCCGGCTACTCGACGAGAAGGACGCGGTGGCCGTCGATTTTCGAGTCGCTTTGAAAGACGGCAAGGTGGCGCTCAAGGCCAAGCCTGTTCGGGTCGATTGATCACCTGATGTTCACTCGCTCGCTTGCGTTAGCCCTCGTTGCCTGCGCTTTGGCCCCGCATGCGGAGGCGTGGCCCGCGGACCTTTCCCAGCGCATCGCCAGAGACGCGCTCAAGCTGGCCCCACGTTCCCTGGTGGAGTTGTTTCTCGAGAATGAGGCGGAGATTTTCGCGGATGCCCGGAGCTCGAAGATGCCCGCCCTCGATCTGGTCTATCGCGACCTCGCCAAGGGCCGCCTGGGGGAGGACACTCGCGAGGCGCTGAATCGCGAGTTCGCCGAGCGTTCGAAAGCACTTCAGGGGAAGGATTTTCGAGGTGCGGTCATCGCCCTGGGAGCGACCTATCGCCTGGCGGTGGACCTCGCCGACCCCGCGGTAGGCTCGGGTCTTGGCTCCGATGCACGGGGCGGCGCCATCCGCCGCGAGTTCTATTCGTTCGTGACCACGAATGTCGAGAAGATCCCGGTCGTGGTGGTGAGGCCGGAGTCGATGCGCCTGGCGCTTCAGGGCCTGCCCGGATTTCTCGACGAAGTGGCCACGCGCACTCCTCCTCAGACTCTGATGCTGCGCGAAGAGGCTCAGGAAGCAGGGCGCGTTCTACGGGCGGCCGAAATCGACTTTCGCAGCCCGGTGTTTGCGGTGGGTTCGACCGCCTACTCCCGCTCCGTCAGTGCCGTGGCCGCCACCTGGATCGCCATCTGGCGTAGCGCCGGCGGCGACATGGGGCGGCAGAAACCCGCGCGGATCCTTCAACCCAGACGGACCATCTTCCACCAGGAAAAGTGAATCTCATGCCCGACCAAGCGAAACGCGCCCTCATTTCCGTCTACCGTAAGGAAGGCGTGGTGGAACTGGGCCGGGGCCTCGCCGCACTGGGCTTCGAGATCCTCTCCACCGGGGGCACGGCCACCGCGCTCGGCGAAGCGGGCGTTCCCGTCACCGCGGTTTCGGACATCACCGGGTTCCCCGAGATTCTGGGGGGGCGGGTGAAGACTCTTCATCCCAAAGTCTTCGGGGGCATCCTGGCTAAGCGCAACGAAGAACATCTGGGAGACCTGGAACGCGCCGGCATCGGGTCGATCGATGTCGTGGTGGTGAACCTCTATCCGTTCGAGGACAAGGTGGCGAGGGGCGCTTCGTTCGACGAGGCCATCGAGAACATCGACATCGGGGGGCCCTCCATGGTCCGGGCGGCGGCCAAGAACTTCCAGTCCGTTTCGGTGGTGGTGGATTCGGCCGACTACCCCGTCCTGCTCGAGCAGTTGGGGCGGCCTTCGGGGGTCGATCTTGCCACCCGTCTCTATTTCGCTCAGAAGGCCTTTCGCCACACCGCGCGCTACGAGACGGCGATCGCCGGTTACTTCGCCGAGATTGAAAACCAGGGCGATGGCTTCGGGGTCGCCCAGACCGACAGCGTGTTTCCCTACCGGCTCAATCAGAGTTTCGAGAAGATTCAGGATCTGCGCTACGGCGAGAACCCTCATCAGCAGGCCGCCTTCTACTCCGATCTGGGATCGACCATGTATTCGGTCGCCGCGGCGAGGGTGCTGCAAGGGAAAGAACTTTCGTTCAACAACATCCTCGACCTCGACGCCGCGTGGCGGTTGGTGACGGACGTCGATGGTACCGCAGCCGCGATCATCAAACACACGAATCCTTGCGGAGTGGGTCGGGGGACCTCGCTCGAGCAGGCCTTCGCGCGGGCCATTGAATGTGATCCTACTTCCGCGTTCGGCGGCATTGTGGCTTTGAGTGAACGATGCGACGGGGCGGCCGCGGCCAGGGTTGCCGGCTCATTCTTCGAGGCGGTAATCGCGCCCGGGTTCAGTGCGGAAGCGAAGTCGATTCTCGCCGGGAAGAAAAACCTCCGCGTGCTCGATATGGATGTCACGTCGATTCACCGCGTCACCGGCTTCGATCAAAAGCGGGTGATGGGCGGCGTCCTCGCCCAGGAGTGGGATATGGCGCGGTTCGATCGGGCGGCCTGCGACCCGGTCAGCAAGCGTAAGCCGACGCCCTCCGAATGGGAGGCGCTGGGCTTTGCCTGGAACGTGGCGAAACACGTCAAGTCGAACGCCATCGTGTTCGCGGACGGGGCGCAGACCCTGGGCATCGGGGCGGGCCAGATGAGCCGCATCGACTCGGTGAAGATAGCGATTTCGAAGGCGCAGAAGCCACTCAAGGGTGCGGTGGTCGCGTCCGACGGCTTCTTCCCGTTCCGCGACAACGTCGATGCCATCGCGAAAACCGGAGCCACCGCGATCATTCAGCCGGGCGGTTCAGTGAAGGACGAAGAAGTGGTGAAGGCCGCGGACGGACTCGGCCTCTCGATGGTCTTCACCGGGAAGCGCCACTTCAAGCATTAAGCCAACGCGTCATTGAGACGAGGCCACCCTGGGAAGGCCGAGGAAGCAACCCCGTCGCTCCCGGGCCCAATCCTCCGGCGAAGTAACCCTCCCCGCGAATCCTCCGTTACCGCCCCACCAAGCTCACCAACGCCTGC
>CAZFQH010000154.1:5425-8607 GCA_964520805.1 uncultured Acidobacteriota bacterium
GGCGCGAACAACGGTGCGCTTGCCTTCGACGAGACGGACGGAGTGGTTCATGTCCTGGATGACTTGCACGGCTTCGAGGCCGACCACGCCGAAGTCGAGACGGAGTGGCGGCGCGGCGTTGGTGATGCGCCAGATGGCGGAGTTGCGCGTGAAGTAGAGCCAGTGGTTGTCGCTGCGCAGATTGTTGCCACCGTCGAGTTCGATGCCCTGGTAGTAGGCCTTCAGAATGTCCTCGAAGCTCTGCCCGCGCAGGGCGCGGCCCTGAGCGCCCCACTGGCTCATGCCCACGTTGTGACCGAAGCCTCCGCCGATGAAGGTGATGGAGGTGACGGCGCCGTCCGCGTTGCGGGTGAGGGTGAAGGTGGAGGGTGAGTTTGGCGCGCTGGTCGAGGCGGTCCCGCCTGGCGTCTGCCCCGTCAGAGTGGCAAGGGCGCGAATATCCGACCAGCCGCTGATGGTGGTCGACCAGCCGTCTCCGCTCACCACCACCTGCATGGCCCGGCCCGACGCCCCGCGGATCGTGGTGCGCACATCACGGATGTTGCGGGCCAAAGACGGAACGCCCCAGGGCCGGCTTCCGTCTTTGAGGCGCGCGAGCAACTCGTCCGCGCTGCGGGTTCGCGTCCAGCGGTGCAGCGAAGTGAGGGCGGCGCCGCTCGTGGGGGAGATCTCGCTTGAGTCGAGGTCTACCCTGGAATAGAAAGCAGCGACGTCGGTCTCGTCGCCGAGATCGAAGAGCAGCGGCCCCGCGGAATCGTGGATCCCTCGAAGCGCCCCGTCGATGTTGGTTCCGGGATAATTCGGAGCCGAGGGGAACACGAACTCATTGTTCTCGGTGTGTCCGCCCATCGAGGATGAGTAGAGCGCCTGGATGATCCGTCCCTCGCGCGTGGCGACGAGAGTGGAGGTGTTGACGGTGGCCTCTATGGCCGGTGGCGTTTCGGAGGACTGACCCCGATAGACCTGGGACAAGGTGGAGTCGTCGACGTCGAATCCGCGAGAGGCGAAACGGCCCCGACTCGACAGAGCGTAACCCCGGGCGGTGACTGCCTGGGCCTTCAGGGCTTCAACGTGGAAGGTGCTCAAACTCTCATTGACCACGACCCCGGCCACGTATTCCTCGATCCCCAGCTCGTTGATGCAGCGGAGTCGGGCGAGGTCGGTTTCGCTGAGCCGGAGTTCGATGACGCCGCGATACGGCGGGGCGGTCAGGGGAGCCCCGGCGGCGAGACGGTTGGTGCGTCGCATCGACGAGATGACGAGAAGGGCGCCCTCCTGCGCGTGAATGCGAACTGGCCCCGGAACCACGCCCAGAGCGGCGCCACTCAGGCTGAGCGCGATCGCACCGCCGGACGAAGTGGCCCGCAGGGTATTTGGGGCGGCGAAAACGCCGACCGGGGAGCCGGTAGCATCGATCACCTCGAATGTCCCGGTTCCCGTCACTTCCACGGCGGCGTGATTGTGGGCGGCCGCGGTGTCGTACTCTGCGTTCACCGCACCGGTACTGCTGAAAGCGGTGGGGGAGAGGCCGACACGGATCACCGGCACCGCATCGCTGAGCGCGCGGCTGAGCGCTATAGCACCGAACTCGGGCCGTGCTCCACTTGCGTGGGACGGGCCGCCGAGACGCGACCGTTCCTGCAGAAACGCCTCTTCGATGGGCGACACCACCGCGGGTCGGTCGCGGGTCTGAGGGGCCGCCGCGATTCCTGAACTCGCGATCAGCAGCGTGCCGAGAAGACGGGATTTCGGGCTGAAACCAAACATAGGGCGGGTGGATTCTACTGCTCTTGCACGGCCCCGAGCCGCTCAAACCACCGCGGGGTCTTCCGGGGTTCCCGGCCACTTCGTCATGTTTTCCGCACCGTTTTCGGTGATGAAGATGATGTCCTCGTGGCGGACGCCGATTTCGCCGTAGATGTAGATCCCCGGCTCGTCGGAGAAGCACATGCCGGGCCGGAGCCTGGTGGTGTTGCCGCGCACGAGATACGTCCATTCATGGCCATCCATGCCGATGCCGTGACCCACCCGGTGACCGAAGATCTCGTAGTCCTTGCCGAACCCCGCGTCGGTGACCACCTTCCGGGCGGCGGCGTCCAAAGCCTGGCACTCGACGCCTGGTTTCGCGGCGCGGAAGGCCGCGTCCTGGGCTGCGCGGACGGTGTCCCAGATGAAGCGCTGGCGGTCGGTCGGCTTGGCCCCGAAGATGGCGGTGCGCGAAATGTCCGAGGCATAACCGTGGAGACGCCCGCCGCCATCGAGCAGGACGGCTTCGCCCGCCTTCAGGGGCTGGGGATCGGTCGTGCCGTGGGGGAAGGCCGCGTCCTTGCCGAACAGAACGAGGGATCCTCCGGTCATTCCGAGTTGACGGTGGGCGGCCGCGGAAAGGCCGGCGACCTGATCCTGGGTCATGCCTTCCCGTAACGAGGCGAAGACGGCCCGATGGGCGGTCACCGTGATCTCGCAAGCGCGGCGCATCAATGCCAGCTCGTGCGCGTCCTTGATCATCCGACACCCTGCGGTCACGGGAGTGCCGTTCACCACTTGGGTGGCCGGGGCGGCCTTGCCGATCTCGTCTGCGAAGGTGAACGGCATCATCTCTTCGATGCCGATCTTTCCTGTAGTGACGCCCCGGTCTTTGAGAATGGTGGCCACGAGCGCCGAAGGGGACTCGTGTTCGTCCCACGCCCGAACGTCCTTTCCGATCTTCACCTGCTCCAGAGCGCGGGCTTTCTCGAAGGCGGGGGTCACCCAAGCGGGGTCACCTTCGCGGGTGATGATGCAGCCGAAGAAGCGTTCGGAGATGCCCCAGCGAGCGCCGGTGAAGTAGTCGAGCGAGGTGCCGGAGGCGATGATCAGGGCCTGCATGCCGTTCTGACTCAGCAAAGTCTGGGCCTTGGCGATCCGGGCCTTGCGCTCCTCGGTCGATATGGGCGACACTCCGGCGGTCATTAGCTTCAGGGCGGCGATGGGGGTCGGCAGAGGGGCGCCTCCGGTTTGAGCCCCTGCGACCGAAGCGGCCCCGGACGCAACCGAGGCGCCCAGTGCGGCCGCTCCCGAAGTTCTGAAGAAGTCGCGTCGATTGTGGGAACGGTGGCTCATGGGTTTGGTCTCCAGGGTTGCGAAAGTGTAGGGGCACCCCTCGTGGGTGCCCTTCGAAAAATGGGGATGTCCGAGGGCAG
>CAZFQH010000155.1:0-559 GCA_964520805.1 uncultured Acidobacteriota bacterium
TTATTGGCCTTGCCGCCGCATGTGCCGGTTGGACGGTGGACTACGCCGCGCTCGCCGATTTCGGCTCGGCCGTTCAGCACGAAGGAGCCGGCCCGAAAAGCGCCTGAACGAGCTCCCGGGTTCGCGAGGCGAAAGTCTGGAACTCGGGCCTCAGGCGCAAAACGGCGTTCGTTCGCGAAGCCACGCCACCTTCTCGGCCGACAGGGTGCTTGTAGGCGCCAAAAGCGGGTTCCCAGAAATCGCATCCGCTTCGAACAACCAGTGATAGTGCACGTGGATCAATTGATCCAAATCCCCGGCGCGTCTGGTTCCGAGCGCCTCGTGCGCATGCAGCGGGTAGTTGTAAGCGGGCTCAAGGGTCGCAACCCGACGGGTTGTGCTCCAAAGGGCGAGAGACAAGGCGGCACCGATGCGTTTCAATGCGTCACCCCTCTCGCGCGAGCCGGCCTGGAGGCCTCGATCCCGGGCCGGGGCTCGGCGGGAGCGTGATCTGGAGAGCCACCGTCATTGCGTGACAATCCACCGCCACTGCCCGGTCGACCACGGCTCGGCCTGAGGG
>CAZFQH010000155.1:569-3235 GCA_964520805.1 uncultured Acidobacteriota bacterium
GACGACATCTGGCCACTTGGCCTCGTCGTAGTCGTCGCCAGAGATCCAGCTGCCGATTTTGACCTTGCACAGCCAGGCGTTGATGTCGCAGCTCAGTCCTTCATAGTCGTGTCTTCCATCCAGGTGAAGCCAGTCAATCGACCGATCAGCAAAGATCCCCGAGGCATCGACCGAGTCGGCGATGACCAGCGCGATTGCGTCACCGTACCCGCATTCCAGAACGTTCCTGTGCAGTGCGCCCACGAACGTACCCCCTCCCTGCGCTACGGCCACACCATGATAGTCCTTGTGTTTGGGACCTTCCGGCCCGCTGGCGCGACATGTGTCGACCCCGATGATGGTGTACTTTCTCCCGCTGAGCTGCGCGACTTCGCCCAGAGAACACAGGCTTCGGCCGAGGTAGGCACCGACTTCGACAAAGCGACTGCTCTCGGGGAAGGAACGGACCGCTTCTTCCTGTGCGGATCGCCAGCGAAACCAGCCGTCAATCTCTTGCCAATGCATGCCGCCTCCGGGACTAGGGGATGTCGTCGGTATCGCCGTCAACGGCTCCGCCGCCCGATGACGATAAGGCCGAGCACCATGACGGCCGCAAACGAGGTACAGCGGTAGCCAGTAGGGTCGCGGTTTCAAACGCCGTGTGCCGTGTAGACACCAATATTCTTCCGAAAGGACCCGAGCGGACCTCGGGCGGAGGGGGGGGTGCTGTATCTTGCCCGACGTGAAACTCTCCCCTTCCGCACTGCCAGAAGACCGATCGGGCACGAGTAGGGCGGCGTCTGGCGCGGCGCGTGGAGTTGAAATTGGCGCAGTAGGGTCCGAGGCAACGACCGTTTCATCCCCAGTGTTTGGCGATTTCCGAGTGCGCGTCGATCCATGGGAGGTCGACTACGGCGATCAGACGCCGCTTGGGCCTTTGGACGACGAACCCAAAGAGCAGGTCGACCACGAGGTCGAGACCAAAGACGCGGATTGGGAACCGATCACGCCGACCGGCGACCCCTCTCTGCCTCCGCGCGTGGTGTTCATCGACGGTGTCCGCAGGCTCGAGGCGCGTGTCACCGCCCGAAGGGGCGATCGGCTGATCCACGGCGGCTTCGGGAGCTACGGCGTTGGCGCCGTCCACCTTGAGAACTCCTCCGCGGTCTTCGGCGAGTTGCGCACATCAAGGGTCGCGGTCCTGGGCGCGGGCGAACAACTCCCGGGTCCAGTGCGGGTCCGCCCAAACCTCGCCTATGAGGCCGAAAGCACACCCAACACCGAGCTTGATGGTCCACTTCGGCACATCCAGAAGTCGATGCGGCAGGCCGAGGCCACCCTGGCCCGCGACACGTTCCGCGACGATACCCTCACCATCGTCGACGGACCGCTCAGTTTTGAGCCCGCGCGCAAGGGTCTGGCCCTCGGCTACATCAAACGCATCCACCAGCTCTACCTGCCCGGGAAGTTCGTCACACTGCTGGCGGGCCTGCCTGCGGGGTCTCGCTCGCCGATCTTCTCCATTCAGACTGCGGGAGCCGGCTTCGCCCGCTTCTCGTGGTTTCAGCGACTGGCCGATCCCGGCCCCGGCGAGACCGAGTTGCATGGCATCGTGCGGCTCGAGGTCGCGGCCGGCGGAGGCCTCGAAAAGGCACGCACCCTGGCCGACTCCGCGGCCGCATGGCTGCCGCGCACCGCGCCCAAACGCGCCCGCGATCCACGATCGCCGCAAAATCTTCTGCCTATTGGCGCGCTCGAGCAGAAGCTCCGAGCGGCTCTCGGCGACCCGCGGCTGTTCCGGCGCTGGATCCAGGTTCTCGTGACAAAGGAGGCCCTCCGTGGCTGAAACAACGGGCCCGCACATAGGGGCGGTCGGCGTCGTGCTTGGCTCCGAGGATGCGGGACCGCTGGAGTTTTGGGTGGGAGTCGCCGAGGGTGCTCGGCTCGAACTTGACGACCTCGTGGTTGCGGAGGTCACTCTCGGAGACGGCCAGATCGTTTCCTTCTTCGGCATCGTCGACATCGTCCGCAAGCGCTACGAGGGGGGGCAGTTCGATTCCGACGCGTTCCGCGCCGCCGAGGGCACTTTGCCGGTCGAGGTTTCGTACGCCGCGCACATCCAGGTAACCCGCGTCGATCCTGAGATCTTCGTGCCGCCGCATCCGGGCAACGCTGTCCGTATCGTGCGCGGAGACGACTTCCAGCGCGCCCTCTTCATCGACCGCATGGAGAAAAAGGTCGCGATCGGCCACACGCGAAGCGGCGAAACCGTGTTCGCGAATCTCGAGTTCCTCGACGGGACCCGCGGCGCTCATGTCTCCATCAGCGGCGTCTCCGGGGTGGCCACCAAAACGAGCTACGCGACTTTTCTCCTCTACTCGCTCTTCCACTCCCGGGCGCTTGGACCAGACGCCACCAACGCCCGCGCGCTTATCTTTAATGTGAAGGGCGAGGACCTGCTCTGGCTCGACAAACCCAACTCTCACACAAACCCCACCCTCATCGAGGAATACCGCGCCCTCGGCCTCGAGGCCGGCCCCTTTACGAGCGTCGGTTTTTTCGCCCCCCCGCGTCGCCACGTCGAGGTAGTCATGCCCGAGGTGGGCAGCCGGCATGAAGGTGTCTCTGCCTATATGTGGACCCTGCGGGAGTTCGCGCGCGACCATCTGCTGAAGTTCGCCTTCGCC
>CAZFQH010000155.1:3335-8592 GCA_964520805.1 uncultured Acidobacteriota bacterium
CGCCCAGCACATGGGTCATTTGGTTCGGGGCGACCGGGAGGCCGCGCGGCACAAGATTCATTGGCAGGCCAACCAGGTCACCGTCGTCGACATCCACACTCTCCACGACATCGCGCAGATGTTCGTGGTGGGCGTACTGTTGAAGGGGATGATGCACGAGAAAGAGAAGCAGGGAACTTCCCGCCCGCTGGTCTTCGTGGTTCTCGACGAACTCAATAAGTACGCACCGCGCTCCGGCTGGAGCCCAATCCAGGACGTCCTCCTGGACATCGCCGAGCGGGGGCGTTCGCTCGGGGTCTGCCTGTTCGGCGCTCAGCAGACCGCGAGCGAAGTGGAACGCCGCATTGTGGCCAACGCCGCCATGAAGGTCGTGGGCCGGCTCGACGCCGCCGAGGCCGAGCGCGGCGAATACGGATTTCTCACCCGCGTGGCCAGGCAGCGTGCGACCATGCTCTCGCCCGGCAGCATGATCATCACCCAGCCGGAGATTCCAACCCCCGTCCTGCTCAAGTTCCCCTTCCCCACCTGGGCCACGCGGCAAAGCGAAGTCCGCGACGATGGCGCTCCGGTCGATCCCTTCGCGCGATCGTAGACCCCCGAATGAAGATCGTCCATACGAGCGATTGGCACGTCGGCAGGCGGTGGAAAGGTATCGATCGTCTCAATGAGATCGAGGCGGTTCTCGATCACCTCAGTCGTTACATCGAGGCGGAGGAGATCGATCTGGTGCTTCACACCGGAGACGTCTTCGATGCCCGCACGCCTCCGGCCGAGGCCGAGCGTCTGGTCAACCGATTCTTCGTGCGGATGGGACGAGCCGGGGCCCACATGGTCCTCATCGCAGGCAATCATGACGATCCGGGGCGTCTCGATGCCCGGGGCCTGCTCGCCGAATTCGCGAACGTCCACATTGTTGGCCGGCCGCGACGGGCCAGCGAAGGCGGCGTTCAGGTCATCGAAACGCGAAGCGGCGAAAAAGCGGTGGTGGCCGCCCTGCCTTTCGCTTCCCCGGGCAAGTTCGTCTCCGCCCTCGATCTCGCGGCCGATGAAGGCGGGGCGTACAGCCTCTATGCGCGCATGTTTCAGTCGGCGGTGCAAAGCCTCTCCCAGCCTTTCCGTAGTGACGCGGTGAACCTCTTCATGGCCCACACCCATCTGGAAGGCGCAGTGTTCGGAGCGTCGGAGCGCCGTGTCCACGTGGGCCAGGAATGGGCGGCCACCGCGCAAACCCTCCCCACCACCGCGGCGTACATAGCACTTGGCCACATTCACAAGCCGCAGAAGGTCGAGGGTCTGCTGCCCGCCTATTACGCGGGGTCGCCGCTCCAGATGGACTTTGGTGAGGTGGGCCAGGCGAAGACTTTCGTGGTCATCCACGCCACCCCGGGTCGGCCGGCTCGGGTCAGTCACGTCGGGTACGAAGGCGGATTCCCGCTCATCGACCTGCGCGCCTCGTTGAGCGAACTTCCAACTCACGTACAGAAGCTCGGACCGCGCTGCTGGCTGCGGGTGACCGTCCCGTTGACGGAAAAGGATCCCGACCTCAACCGCAAGGTCCGCAGTCTCCTTCCGAACGCGCTCGTCGTGCGGGCCGAGCTTCCAGAAGTGGAGGCGAGGGAGTCCATCCGACCCCCGAGCACGGCGTCGCCGGCCGAGTTGTACCGGGCGTTCCATCTGAGCGAGCACAACACCGCAGCTGCACCCGAGGTCATAGAGGCCTTCCTTAGGGTCCACGCCGAAGCGCTGGAAGTCGAGGCCTGAGGCATGCGGCCAGTGCACCTCACCATCGACGGTCTCGCCTGTTTCAAAGACAAGCAGGAGGTCTCCTTCCAGGGGCTCGACCTGTTCGCGATCGCAGGGCCAACGGGGGCCGGTAAGAGCACCATCCTCGATGCCATCATCCTGGCCCTCTACGGCCACATCCCACGCGTCGGCACCCACGGGCGGTCGGAGATGATCTCGTCCTCGCGCGACCGGCTTTCCGTGCGCCTCGACTTCACCCTGGGGCCGAAGCGGTATCGCATCGCCCGCACTCTCAGGCGTAGTGGATCTCATTCGGTTCGTCTCGAAAAACACGACGGGCGCGATTTCAACATCCTTCTCGCGGATGCGGTTCGGCCCGCCGACGACGAGATCCAGAAGCTGCTTGGGCTCGACGTCGATGCCTTCAAGCAGGCGGTGGTGCTTCCCCAGGGCGAATTCGCCAGGTTCCTGAAGGGCAAGCCGGAAGAACGGCGGAGCATGCTGCGATCGCTCCTGTGTCTCGACGTTTACGAGAGGATGCGGGCGAAGGCGCAACAGACCGCGGATGAGTCCAGGAAGTCCGTGGCCGCAACCCAAGCTCTCCTGGACGAGGAGTATTCGGGGGTGAGCGACGAGGCACTCACAGCCCTTGAAGGCCGTCGGGCTGACCTTGCCAGGGGTCTCATTGACCTTCGAAGGCGGCGCGACGAGACGCGCCGAACCGCCGCCGCACTCACGAAGTGGGCAACCAAGACCTTAGAACTCCTGAATGCGGAGCGCGGACTGAAAGCGGTCCAGGAAAGGGCCGCCGCGATCGATCAGTGCCGGTCGCGACTCGACGCGGCCACCCGCGCAACTAAGTTGGGATCATTCCTCGACGAAGCGACGCTCGCTATTAAGGCAGCGGCAGCCGCAGAGAAGACCGCGGCGGCCGCGGGCGAACGGAGCCTCAAGGCCGAGCGGGCAGAAAAGGATTTGTCGACCCTCCTCGATGCCGCGAGCAGGGCGGCCATAGTCATCCCCCTGCTTCGTAAACAGAGTGCGCGGCTCCACGAGGTGGTCGGTCGGCTGCCCGAAGCCCAGCGCCTCGAATCCGAGATCGGCCGCGGCGGCCAGCGCCTGAAGGACTTGAATGCGGCCGGAACCCAGTCGCTCCGGTCTCTTGAAATGGCCCGGCACCGCCAGCGCCAGCATCAGACCGCACTCGATCAGGTCCAACGGGAACTCGGTGAGTCCACCTACGACGCGGTCCTCGACGGCCTGCTCCAAAACGAGCGTGGCCGCGCCCTCGCCCTTGGCAACGCTAGAACAACCGCGCAGGAAGCGCAAAAGGACGTCGCGAAGAAACGGGACGACCTTCAGACGATCGAAGCGCTGATCGCCCCGCTTCGAGCCAAAGCCCACGCCGCCCGCGCTGGTGCTGACGAAGGCGCCCGCGCGATGGCGCTGACCGGAGAGGCCCTGCGGCGCGCCCAAATCCTCAACGCCGCGACTCGACTGCGGATGAACCTCGCACCCGGAGAACCCTGTCCGGTCTGCGACCAGATTGTGAACACCGTGCCGCACGCCGATCTCGCCCCGGAGGTCGACGACGCGACGCGGGCCGTGGAAGCGGCGAAGCGGAACCACGATCAGATGGAATTGAGCGCACGCGCGGCGGAAGAGGGGCTCACCCGCGAACAGGCGCGTCTCACCGCTGCGGGCGATCACTTAAGCGATCTGGCCAGCCGAGCCGCCGTGCTTTCAACTCAGGTCGAGAACGCAGAGAGAGTCCTGCGCCTGGCTCTGCAAGGTCGCGACCAGGGCAAAAGCGAAGAGTCAATCGAGGCCTGGGTGGAAAAACAGAGCGCGGCTCTGTCCGAAGCGCGACAGACTCACGACCGCGCACGTGAGACGGTCGGAACCGAGGAGAGAGCGATTGAGACCGCAAAGACTGACGAGGCCAGAGTCCGCCAGGGCATCGCCGACCACGAAGTGGCGCAACGCGATCTCGAAACCGAGCTTGACGGGCGGCGCTCCGGCCTCGAGGGCCTCCGGGCCGCGATCTCGGCAATAGCTCCCTCGGGAGACCCGGCGGCCGAAATCGCGGGCCTCGCGAAACAGATTCAGGGGCTCGAAGATGCGCAGAGTTCCGCATCCGTGGCGCATGCGGCGTCGCTGAGCGAGCGGACTCAAGCCACCGCTGAGGCCTCTTTGCACAGGGACGCCGCGGACCAGGCCAGAGAAGAGGCCGACTCTCGAAAGCGTCGTCGCGACGACGCCATCCTCGGAGCGGGTTTCAAAGACGAGGCCGCCGTTCGGTCGGCGCTCCTCGACGACGCCGGCACGAGCGTCCTGAGCGATCAGGTACGTGAGCACAACCAGGCTCGCCATGCGCTCGAGCAGCGGGTATCGGCGCTCCTCGATGAACTTGAGGATCGTCGCGTGACCCGCGAGGAAGTGACCGCGGCCGAGCGGTTGACCTCGCAGTTGGATCACGAGACTGAATCCAGGTCTGGCGATCACAAAGCTCTCGAACCGCAGATCGATGCAATGAAGAAGCGTCTCGATCGTTCGAGGGTTCTACGAGAGCAGCTTAAAACGCACGAGCGAATCCGCCGGATTCATGAGCGGCTCGCCACCGACCTCCGCAGCGACCGATTCCAGGCCTATGTGCTGGAAGAAGCCTTCACCGAACTGGTACAAGGCGCCTCCCTCCGCCTCAACTTGCTCACCAAGGAACGGTACTCGCTGCTGTTCAAGGACGACTTCATCCTGGTGAAAGACCATGACAACGCGGGCGAAACCCGGATCAGCGACACCCTGAGCGGCGGCGAGACCTTCCTGGCCTCGCTCTCGCTAGCCCTCGAACTGAGCGAGCACGTGCAGCGAGCCGCGGGGGCCGTCCACCTCGACAGTCTCTTCATCGATGAGGGTTTCGGAACTCTGGACTCGGAGACTCTGAATCTGGTCTCCGACACCATCCAGAGTCTCCAGGCGGGTGGGAGAATGGTGGGCATCATCACCCACATCCCAGAGCTGCGCGACGAGTTCGAACAGCAGATCCTCGTCACGAAGGACGAAGGGTTCTCGACCGTGGAGGTGCGCGCGGGCCTCAGCCGCGAAGAAAGTTGAGGTACGCGGTGATGATGATGGCGTTCGAGAAATCGATGAAGAAGGCACCCACCATCGGCACCACCAGGAAGGCCCGAGGCGCCGGGCCGAAGCGCTCCACGATCGAACGCATGTTGGCCACCGCGTTTGGCGTGGCCCCCAGGCCGAAGCCGCAGTGCCCGCCCGCCATCACCGCAGCGTCGTAGTCGCGCCCCAGGAGGCGGTAGGTGACGAACACCGCGAACAGCCCCATCATGGTGACCTGAGCGAGAAGAATGACGGTCATCGGCAGGGCGAGTTCGAGCAGTTCCCACAGTTTCAACGACATGAGGGCCATCGAGAGGAAGAGCGACAAAGCGGCGCTCCCCAGATCGTCGATGGCGCGCGCGTCGATCTTCAGGCCCCCCGTGGCGTCCACCAC
>CAZFQH010000156.1:0-2789 GCA_964520805.1 uncultured Acidobacteriota bacterium
ATCGGCAGGTTCGGCCTCGGCTTCAAGTCCGTCCTCGCCGTCACCGACGCCCCGAGCCCACTGGACGAGGACAGGGTGAGATTGAAGGTCAAGGACTTGGTCCCGCTGTTCCCTTCCGACACAGAACTGCTTCCGATCGACACCGTGGGAGCCGAATCGTCGTTCGTGATGGTCCCGACGGCCCGCTCCTTCCTGATGCCCGCGTTTGACGAGCTGTAGAGCACCAGGGCCAGGGCCTCGTCGGCTTCGTAAAGCGAATCCCCAATGATGTTGACACTGACAAGTTTGCTGGTTTCGCCAGCTGAAAAGGTCGCGGTCCCCTGCACCGGCCAATAGTCGCTGCCCGCTATGGCGGCATTTGATCCGGAACCATCGGCGCTAAAGTAGTCCACCGTGACCACCTTGGTGTGCGAAGCGGAGAGGCTGATGGTGAAGTCCAGCGTTCGGGCCCCGCCGTTTCCTTCACTCACGCTCGGGTCGCTGACCCATACCGCGCGGTCATAGAGACGATTCAACGCGTCGATGTCGTCGGTTCCAAACCGCGCCCCACGGCTGTCGTTGTGGATCGTAGCTCGCATCAATGCGTCGTCTTGAGCCGATCCCACCACGCAGGCGCCCGAGCCGGCGTCGCCGCAGGAGTGCCCGAGGCCGACCACATGTCCGAGCTCGTGACCGAGGACCTGGACGCCGTACAGTTCCGAGTTCCTCAGGAATGCGCAATCCGAGCCGTTCTGGGTCACAATGTCGCCCTCCTCAATCGTCCGGTGAATTGAGCCCTTGTACATGTGGGTCTTCAGGACCGAGGGTTTGTACCCCCCGATGGCCAGGACACCCCCATTCGTGCAGTCGAACGCCCCTGGGATGTCGCCAAACGGATCGTTGATGAGAACGGTGTTCAGTCCATCATCGTGAACGATGCCGGTGGCGTTGGCGTTGGTCCCCATGTAGACGAAGTTGAAGTAGGCGTCAGTTCGCAGGTTGTAGGCGTTCAACGCGGTCAGGAAAGTCGTCACTCCACCTCCGGTCAAGGTGCTTCCGCCGAGCCTGACGAACCAGAGGACGTTGAAGCCTTCGTCGAACTCCGTAAATCGCGAAGGGTTACCCAGAAGCGTGTACGGCGCGGTTTCCGGATTCGAGTCAGCCGCCGCCCTTTCCTCTGCTGGACGCACATAGTCTGCGCTCCTCCGTTCGCCCCGCGCACGGGCCTCGATCCAGGTCGCAAACTCCTCGAAGTCGCGCCCGGGCTCGAGTTTGGGATCTCCGAGGGAATGGCTCCCGGTCAAATCCCTCTGCGCTCGCGTATTGATGGAGCCCGGAACCGCCGACTCCTTAAAGGCCCCGAGCATCAGTTCCACGATCTGGAAGGTCCCGTCCGGATGAGGAGACAGGAACAGGATGACCCTTTGTCCGGCGAAAAAGCGAGGCATCCCGGGGACGACGAACGTGTCGCCGCCCGGGACCGACACAGAGATGACCGGGCCCGGGACAAAGCCCTTCAGAACCCGCTCGACGCTGAATCGATAGACCGAGGCGCGGGCGGAGGTATCAACTGCTTCCACGCTCCCGACAATGGCCACCGGGGCCCGGTCCACCAGAGAGGCATCCGTGACAGGAACGTAGGTGGCACCTTCCGAGGTGGCGCCAACGGCGACCAAGACACAAAGGACTCGGATTCGGGACCAGCGACTCGATACCATGATGCACGCTACAGGCATCGTTGGGGACGAGGAGCCCGCTGGTCAGATCCTTTGGCGGCGACTCAGGCCCAGGACCTACCGCTTGACGATCGCGAGACTCACGCCGTCGGGGTCAAGAATTACCTTCGCCTCGCTACCTCCTGAAGGCAGTCTCATCCGGCCCCTGACTATAAGGTGCAGCCGCTCGTCCCCGACCAGAGCGGTGACCGGCAACGGACCGCTGTATCCCTCCACCACAATGTCCGGGGTGCCCTCTCGAGTCTCCAGCCGGACCGAGGGAAGCCGGGTGTTGCGTACAAAAACCTCCCAGAGCCCGTCGAGATTCACGGACCCTTCGGACTCGAACGCCCTCCGGACCATCTCGCTGTCGACTTTCCCGAATCGATGCTCACTCTGCAGTTTTCTCAACCCGCGTCCGAAGGCCTCGTCGCCGATCACCCGGCGCACCATGTCGAGGACCAGGGCACCCTTGTTGTAGACGATGGCCCGATGCGCCTGGGGATTGTTCTGGATATGGCCCACGCGATTGCCGAGATCGACGGGTCCGAGGTCATTCAGGCGCCGCGCCCACGACACCATCTTCCGCAGAACTCTCGCGAACGTGGCCTCTCCCTGCGACTCGCGCGCCCAAAGGGCGGCCGCATATTGGGCGAAGCCTTCCGCGACCCACCGATCCCGATACGACCGGGGGGTGACACCGTGGCCCCACCACTGGTGCGCCAGTTCGTGGGCGAGGAAGAAGCCGGGAATGTCGTAGAAGGTCGCGGGATCATCCCTGAGGCCGGAGCCCATCAGGGGCGGGCGCTGCTGCAGGATGATGAGACCGGGGGGGGAGTGGCCGCCCGGAACCTGGGCCTCCACCATCGCCATGTTGAGCGGAGAATAGGGGGCCTTCCCGAACAGGTCGCCATAGAACCGGGTGGCCACCTTGAGCGTGTCGACCGCGCGAATCGCTTCCCGCCGCGTCCGCGACTGGCCCCAGGCCTCGAAGGAGAGCCCCTCTGAGCGCTCCCGGGCGATCGACTGCATGCGGGCCACCACGAAAGCCACGTACTTGCCGGCCTGAGACTGCTGATGGGTGATCGTTGACCC
>CAZFQH010000156.1:2799-8586 GCA_964520805.1 uncultured Acidobacteriota bacterium
GTCCTCGCCGCCTATTTGTGGGTAGAAGGATCGTCGTCGGGAGTAGATGAGGGCAGGATCGATGAAGAAGGCCGGGGTCTCCTCGGTCGTGAAGGTTTGCCCCTGAAGGATCTCGCTGTCCACGGTGCCGGCCGGAAGGCGGCCACTGTACTCAACGCTCAGGTTGAAGCGGCCGACGCGGCCCGCGAGTGAACCCATGGAGACGAGCACCGAGTTCTGACCCCGCACTCGGAAGAACAGGTGCCGTCCGCCCTGGGCCGATCGCACCGAGCGGACCTGCAAATCATCGTCGAGCTGAAACCGGAATGAGGTCACGGGCGCTTTGACGTCGATGGTGGCCGTGGCGAGACCGCTGAGGTCGAAGGTGTCGGGGTTCACAGACAGCGAGAGGTCGTGATGGACCACGTCAAAGGCCGACTCGCCATCCCCATCTTCGGTGACGGCGATGGCCCGTGGATAAACCGAAATCTGTCTCTTTGTGGTGCGATTGAACAGGCTCACCCCCTCCTGTTCGAAACTGCTGAGCGAGAGAGTCAGGGTGCCGAACCTCTTGGTCTCGAAGGCGATCGCGGCATCGCCGAGACCAGGCAATAACCACCAGGGCGCGCCTTCGATGGCGGCGTCGAGGACGAACGCGTCGCCCTTGTGCCGCTCGAAGAACTCACGTGCCCGACCGAGGTGTCTGGCGCTTCCCGGATCCTCTGCGAAGGTCCCTGGCTTCAAGACGCGGTACAGGTCGGCGGGGTGCAGGCGCAGAAAGGCGCGCGAAACATCGTCTTCGAGCTTTTCGGAACGCGCGAAGATCTTCATCTGACCCCGTTCCGTCACCGGCCGGGGTTTGAATCTGACCCGGCCCTTTCCGACGAAGACCAGGGCGGTTGGTCCCGCCTCTTGAGTGTTGAGAAAGAACGTTCCCTCCACCATCTTGAGAGTGAAATCCTCGAGTTCGATGGTCTGCCCGGCGGCCACGAACCCCTCCTTCTGCAGATCGAGATGGACCATTCCGTCGATCCCGCCGAAGGTCTCTTTCGAAACGATCCTCCAGCCCAGAGGCGTTCGCTTCCATAAGAGGCTCCACTGCTCGACCGCGCCCCGCGGCTCCGAAATCTGGGTGAGGGTGCCGAGGGTTACCGCATTCTCGCCGCCCGTGGTTCGAGCGGGAACGTCCGAACTGAAGGCCACCTGGGTCGCGGAGAAGACCCCGCGCAAAATCGCCTCCTCGGCGGTGCGCCGCTCGGGACTTGGAAATTCCCAGGCCGCGGTGGCCCGATCGAAGTCTTTCTGTCGCAATGCGGCTTCGAATCCCCGGATCGCCTCTTCGAGCGTGGCCTCACCTGTGGTCTGCGCGGGGGCATTCGCTAATATCCCCAACCCGAGGGCAAGGGCGAGCGTTGAAGCTCTCGTAAGGCGCCGCCCCTGTCCGCCCCCTGAGGAAAAGTATCCCGACATGAATGAATCTGTCTCCCTATTTACCGCATTCGTAGCGGGAATCGTTTCTTTCATCTCCCCCTGTGTCCTGCCGATCGTCCCCGGCTACTTGTCCTTCATCAGCGGAATCAACGTCTCAAAATTCAAAAAACAGGACACTTCCGCCGACCAGACCCGGCGGGTAGCCATCACCTCGCTCTTCTTCGTGCTCGGCTTTTCCACGGTGTTCGTGGCCCTCGGCGCGGCGGCCACCATGGTGGGCTACTACCTTCAGCAGTACAAAAGATTGCTCGGCATGATCGGCGGCGTTGTCATCATCGTCCTGGGTCTGCACATGATGGGAGTTTTCCGGATCAAGTGGCTTCTGGGTGAGATGCGGGCAGATGTGAAGCAGAAGCCGCTCGGTCTACTCGGTGCTTATGTGGTGGGCATCGCTTTCGCGTTCGGCTGGACCCCATGCATCGGACCGATCCTCGCGGGAATTCTTCTCTACGCTTCCCAGCAGGAAACCGTGAGCCAGGGGGTGATCCTGCTCTCTGCCTATTCGGCCGGCCTCGGGATTCCCTTCATCGCGGCCGGCCTCGCGGTGAACTGGTTCTTCGCGGCCTCCGCCCGGATCAAGACCCACATGCACAAGGTCGAGATCGTGTCGGGCGTCTTGCTTATTGGTGTCGGGTTGCTCCTCGTGACGGATCGGCTGAGCGCCATCGCCCAGTGGTTCACGACGATGTTCCCGAGTCTCGCGATGTTGGGGTAGCAGCCGGTGGCGAAAGTCCCTCGCGTCGAAAGCGGATCTTTTCCGCAGAGCTCGGCGTTGCCAAACCTCGAAATACTCCCGGTATTCCTGCGGTTTGTCGCCTTGATCTGACGAAAAATCTCTCGCTTTCGTTCGCGGTCGACTTTCACCACGGACGGCTAGCCGACCGTGGTTGGGCCCGCGATTTGGGAACCCAAGCGTCGTCGTGAGCCGAGCGAAAGCGACGACGAGGTCTTTGAAAAAGGCTGATCGCTCGACTAGCATCGTCGGTAGCGTGCCCCCCTCCTCTCCGTCATCCTCCGAGGCCGACTGGGATCTCTCCGGGGAGCGCTTCCTGGTGACGGGAGGTGCTGGCTTCGTCGGCTCTCGGATCGTGCGCCGCCTGCTCCATCTGGGGGCGCGGGTGAGGGTGCTCGACGACTTCTGCACCGGACGCCCCGACAACCTGCCGGCGGCCGACCCCGGCCTGGAGGTTGTCGAGGGCAGCGTGGTGGACCCGCATCTGGTGCCACGCCTGCTCCCTGATGTGGGCATCGTGATCCACGCAGCGGCGCGCAACATCATCCTCTCCACGCGCAACCCGCGAGAGGACTTCGAGGTCAACATCGGAGGCACTCTCAACCTGCTGCTGGCGGTGCGGCAGTCCCCAGTCCGCCGCTTTGTCTACACATCGTCGGCCTCCATCTACGGCAATCCGCGGCACCTGCCCATCAACGAGGACGACGTAGGCAGCCTGCTCAGCCCCTACTCCGTCTCCAAGTTCGGGGGCGAAAACTACTGCCGCGCTTTCTACGAGACCTACGATGTGTCGACGGCGGTGGTCCGCTACTCCAATGTCTACGGCCCGGGTCAGCGCAGCGACAACCCGTACTGCGGGGTGGCGGCAAAGTTCTTCCAGTCAGCACTTGCGGGGGAGCCCCTGAAGGTCCACGGCGACGGCGAGCAAACCCGGGACTTCACCTATGTGGACGACGCGGTCGACGCCACGCTGCGGGCCGCGCTCTCGCCGAAGGCCGAGGGCCAGGTGTACAACGTCGGCACCGAGCGCGAGACCACCGTCAACCAGCTGGCGCGCCGGATCCTCGAGGTTACCGGCGCGGTGGGCCCCATCGTGAACATCGACCGCCGCGACATCGACAACATCCGTCGGCGGGTGCTGAACATTGAGAAGATCCGCCGCGAGCTCCGCTGGGTGCCGCGGGTCCGCATCGAGGAAGGGCTGCGGCTCACGTTCGAGTGGCTGCGCAGTGCGCCCGGCGCTTGAGCAGCCCAAGGCCCCGCGTCGCCTGCATCGCACCTGTCTGGAACGAGGGGGAGCGGATAGCCGCGGTGGTGCACGGCATTCCCCGCAATGCCGTGGACGAGGTGCTGGTCATCGACGACGGGTCGACCGACGACACCCGCAGCCATGCCGAGCGAGCCGGGGCCACGGTTCTCTCGCACGTCCGCAACCGCGGCGTTGGCGCGGCCATCCGGACCGGCTTGGACCACGCCCGCATCCACGGCTTCGAAATCGCCGTGGTGATCTCGGGGGCCGGCAAGAGTCCGCCGGGCCAGATCCCGCAGGTGTTGCAGCCGGTGCTCGACGGCCGGGCCGACTTCGTGCTGGCCTCGCGCTACCTGCCCGGTGGTTCCCAGGAGCGGATGCCGGCCATCCGCCGCTTCGGCACCCGCGCCTACACCTTCCTCTTCGCGCTGCTCTGCCGGCGCCCTGTCAGCGATGCCTCCAGTGGCTTCCGCGCCATCAGGCTCTCGATACTCGACGACCCCGGGATTGACCTCGCGCAAGACTGGCTGGATCACTACGAGCTGGAGCCCTACTTGCTGTTCAAGGCGCTGCGGGGCAGTGCCCGCGTGATCGAGGTGCCGACCCGGATCGAGTATCCCCGCGCCGAGCCCGGCCGGTCGTACACGAAGATGCGAGCCATTACAGGCTGGTGGAGCATTTTCCGGCCGGTGTTGGTACTCGCTCTCGGCCTGCGTCGCTGAAGCCCGTGGAAACGCGGCCCTGGCTCTGGCCCGTCCTGCTCGTCGGCTCGCTGCTGCTCGCCACCCTGCCCGGCGTCTGGATTTCGACCGACCAGGCCTACGCCTTCGCGGCGGCGCGCCGGCTTGTCGAGGCCGGCTCGTTCGTACTCACCGGGCCCGGCCAGGTCAGCGCCCCCGATCTACCCTGGATACCGCCAGGTCCGCAGGGCGAGGTCCGCACCCAGATCCACCCTCTGGTCCCGGTCCTGCTCGCCCCGCTAGCCTGGCTCGACTCGCGGCTCGGGCTTTGGGGCCCGGACATCAGCGGGACCTTCGTCCACGCGCTGAATCCCGTGCTGATCGTCCTGGCCGTGATGCTGGCTGGACGGCGGCTGTGGCGGGAGACCCGCCGGTACGACGCCACGGCCTTCGTGGTGCTGGCGACCGGCGTGCTCTGGCCTACCTACCAAGTGGCTCGCCGTGGCATGGCCGAGCCGCTGCTGATCCTGCTGCTGACCATGTACGTCTGTGCGCTTCCCGACCGGTCCTTTTGGGTACGAGGCCTGGCGTTGGCACTGTTGCCCTGGGCCCACCCCACCGGGCTCGTGCTGGCTGCCGCGCTGGGCGGGCTGGACGTGCTCCGGCAGGGGCGGGCAGCGTGGCGCGAGGCGATTGCCGGAGCGGCCTCCACACTGCTCTTCCTGGGGATGTGGAACTACGCCTTCCACGGTCACTGGCTGAAGGGGGGGTACGCGTCCCTGGAGCCTTCAGGCGGGGCCTTCAGCGTCCACTCCGCGTGGTCCGGTATAGGGTTCCAGCTCGCCGAGGTGCTGGGGAACCCGATGCCGCTGGCCGCCACTTTGGTCGTGGGGTCCGCCCACGGCCGGTGGGAGCGCCTGCGCGATCTGGCTCCGGGTTACCTGGCGTTGCTCACCCTGCTGCTCCTCTTCTCGACCCACTACTTCCGCGTCCCCGGCGAGCCGACTCGGCACCTCGCCGTGGTTTGGCCGATGGTGCACATTGGGCTGGCCCGGGCGTGGCCGACCCAGCTCTGGGCTCGCCGTCTTCTTTGGGGCCTGCTGGTTGCGCAGGCCGTGCTCTCGATCCACTGGTTCTTCCGGTTCGACGGGCGCTACTGGGAGGGCCCCGCGGGGCTCTTCTATCCCGGGGTGTTGTGGGTCAAACTGGCGATCGACGGGCGGCCGGGTCTGGCGGCGCTGGGGCTGCTGCCTGCGCTATTCGCCTTGGTGGCGCTGCTTGCGACGCTTCGCTCCCTGGCCAAAGCGGCCAGCGGGGAGGCCGACATGAGCGCCCCGCTTGCGAGGGGTGCCTCGGAAAGGGCATCCACCAGGGGTGCCCCTACCCGCGCATCGTCGTGAGTTGTTTTTCGTCGACCAGCAACCGCGTTCCCGTGGCCTTTTGGACATCATCGAGAGTCACGTCCTCCGCGATCTCGATCAGATGAAGGCCATCCTTGCGTACCTCGATCACCGCAAGTTCGGTGATGATGAGATTGACGCAGCGCCTTCCGGTGAACGGGAGGGTGCACAACTCGAGGATCTTCGGCACCCCTTTCGCCGTGTGCTCCATGGTGATGACCACGCGTTTCGCGCCGGCCACGAGGTCCATGGCCC
>CAZFQH010000157.1:0-8575 GCA_964520805.1 uncultured Acidobacteriota bacterium
CAACCACAAGGGTTGCCCCTACGGCACTCGGCTTGCGCCGCCTTCTACCTGACGACCTCGACCTTAACCTTGCCGGTGCCGGGGCCGATGAGGCCAATCGCGCGGGCGGCGCCGCGGGAGACGTCGATCAGGCGGCCTTTGTGATTCGGGAAGAGGTCGTTGACGCGCACCACCACGCTCTTCCCGGTCGAGAGGAGGGTGACCCGCACTTTCGTGTTGCAAGGGAACCTTCCGTGGGCGGCGGTGAGGCCGTCCTGGTCGTACCGTTCGCCGCAGGCCGTCTGCTTGCCGTGATAGCCGGGGCCGTACCAGGAAGCCGTGCCGGAGGCAGTCGATCCGAGCTTCGGCGCGGGCCGGGTGCGTATGTTCGGCTTGGGCTTCGGATTCGTGGCGCACGCGGCGAGGGAGAACAGGGCGGCGGTGACGGCGGCGATCGCGGCGAGACGCAGGGCGGCCACGTCGCGCCTACTCGATGACCTTGAGCACAAGGGGTGGGCGTTCGGGCTGCATTTCGGAGACCGCGAAGGCGTCGGTCAGTCGTGCGAGAGCCCGGGCCAGGCGCGCCTCATCGTTGTAATGGAGGGTCGCGAGCAGTCCGCCCCGCTCCACTCCATCTCCTACCTTGCCCGCCAAAACAATGCCGACACCCGGATCCACCGCGTCCGCCACCGTGTCGCGGCCGGCGCCCAAAAGCATCGACGCTTCGCCGATAGCGCGACAGCCGCAGCGGGCGAGGAAGCCAGCAGTTTCCGTGCGGATCTCATGACGTTTCGCGGCATGGGGGAGAAGACTCGGATCGTCGCAGACGCGAGGATCGCCGCCCTGGGCCTCGATGACCCGGCGGAAGATCTCGAGGCCCGCGCCGGAAGAGAGGGCCTCACGGACGTTCGCACGGCCCGCATCGAGGTTCGGCTGAAGCCCGGTGAGGACGAGCATCCAGGCCGAGAGTTCCACTGAAAGATCCACGAGATCTTTCGGCCCTTCGCCCCGCAGGGCCTGGATCGACTCCTCAATCTCCAGCGAGTTGCCGACCATGAGACCAGTCGGCTCGTTCATGTCGGTGATAACCGCAGCTACGCGCTTGCCCATGCCTTTACCGATCGCGACCATTCGCTCGGCGAGGGCGATTGAGTCTTCGTACCGCTGCATGAATGCCCCATCGCCGGTTTTCACGTCGAGGATGAGCGCGTCGATCCCTTCCGAGAGTTTCTTGCCCATGATCGACGCGGTGATCAGGGGCAGGCAGGGGACGGTGGCGGTGACGTCGCGCAGGGCGTAAAGCTTCTTGTCGGCGGGGGCGATTTCCTTCGTCTGGCCGATGAAGGACACCCGGTGTTTGCGCAGCGTGGCGCGGAATTCGTCGAGCGAGAGGCCCACCCGGAAGCCGGGAATCGACTCGAGTTTGTCGAGGGTGCCGCCCGAGTGGGCAAGCGCCCGGCCCGAAATCATCGGCACGTACGCTCCACACGCCGCTACGAGAGGGGCGAGGATCAGGCTGGTCTTGTCGCCCACTCCACCCGTCGAGTGCTTGTCGACCTTGGGACCGTCGAGTTCGGAAAGATCGAGGACTTCGCCCGAGTACAACATGGCGCGAGTGAGGTCGGTGGTTTCGCCGTCACTCATGCCGCGGAAGTAGACGGCCATGGCGAAGGCGGCCATCTGATAGTCGGGCACGTCGCCGCGGGTGTAGCCCGCGATCAGAAAGTCGATCTCCGCCTTCGAGAGAGCGTGGCCATCCCGTTTCTTTTCGAGAATGGCGGGGACGCGGATCGACTCCGCACTCACTGCGGGTCGCCTCCGTCCTGCTCCTTTTTTTCGTTGATGCGGCCCAGGGTCGCCCACAGGTCGCGTCGCGGCTTGGGAGCGGGCGCCGGTGGCATCGCGGGCATTTGAGGCATGTTGCGCAGCACCTGTTCCATCAGGCTCTGCTTCGTCTCTTCCTTCTTCGCCGGGCGTTTGGGAATCTTCGCCTGTTTGTAGTCGTGGGTGTTGTGACAGGTGCGGCACGTGGTTTTGGCGATGGCCTCGTTCACCACGCTCGAGATGTCGTGCGAGAGCAGGAGGTGGCACGAGGTGCAATAGTCGTCGGTGACTGCGCCGATGCGATACACGTTCGGGGTGGACATGGGAATTAAGTGTGGCTCCTTGAGCGGCAACTTGGAGGAGGGCGCTCGGTCCGGCCTGGACCCTCCGATCTGCGGCTCACGAACGTGGGCGAGCCTTCAGTTCGGCTTCAGCCTAGCAAACGAAAGGCCCCACACAACCAGAAGCGCCGACATTATTCCGGCCACGATGAAGTTCGCGGGCTGGTAGAGGCTGGATCCCGCGAGATCATGCCACCGAGTGAGGCCGAAGTGCACCATCTGCGCGCCGAGGCAGATCGCGGCCACCCGCTGGAAAGGGCTGCGGAACGGGGTGACGATGTTGGCGGCGAGGGCTCGTATTCCCGCGGCCCCCGCGGCCGCGACCGCCGGCCAGGCGTAGGCGAGGGGGCGCTCGGTGTTGTTCGAAATGATGAGCGTGCCATAGGTTGCGAGAACCAGGAACGTAAGGTCGAGGTTCTCCCGGACCCTACGGGCGAAGCCTCGGAAATTGGCCAGGGCGAGGGGAACGAAGACGCCCCAGGTGCCGATGGTGAGGACGTACCACTGTTTGTCCCAGAAGTGGCGCGCGCGGAAGCCCATGCTGTCGAGGATTCCCGACCACCAGTCGTCGGGGGCGATGGGAACGATAAGGGCGCGCAAGGTGAGTGCGACCGCAAGAAATGGGGCGGCGATGGCGGCGGTTCGGAGGATCGCCTGTTTGAGGTCGTGCCTCTTCAGCGTGTGGAAGAAGGCGAAGGGGAGGACGAGGACGAAGCTCTCGCGCACGAAGCCGGCCGCGAAACCAAGACCGATGGCGAAACGCCACGGCGTGTCGAGCTGCAGGGCCAGCACGGCCGCGGCCACCAGGGCCACACAAAGCGGGTCAGACATCCAGTACTGATATTCGAACCAACGCACGGCTCCCTGGGTGAGGCCCATGAGCGCGACGACGAGGGCGGCGATCTCGCCCGCGAAACCGCGCGCGCGCAGGAAGAGGTACGTGCAGGCGAGAAAGGCGACCAGCGAGGCCTGAGTGAGGAGGTAGAAGGCCTGGTTGACCGAGAAACCCATGGCCATCAGTCCGCGGGCGATGCGGGGCGCGGCTACGCGGAAGGCATAAGGGGGATCCTCGGGCTCCTCAGGGCTCAGTGCCATGTGGATGTAGTGGCGATGGTCGGTCTCCATCACCTGCCGCGGCCGATGGACGAAGCCCAACTCCGAGGCCACGTACCCCGCGTTCCCCGCCGCAATCACCACCGCGAGGGCGAGCCCGATCCGGATGTCCCGTCCGCTCAGTGCCATGAACCCGGAAGCTTAGCCGCGCAAGACGGCAGTCCGGCGACCATCCCCAGGCCGCCCAGCGGTACTGCCGGCCGACAAGGAGCGCTACGGTATCCTCCGCTTCAGCCATGTCGTCCAGATTTTCACTGCTCCTCACGATGCTGGGTGTGGCCCTCATCGGAACCGCCTGTGGCGGGTCGTCGGCAGTTCCGTCCGCGGCGTCGCCCGTGGCCTCGGTTGCCGCCCCCACCCCCAACCAGCTGACGGTCATGGCGGCCGGAGACATCTCGTGCGACAGTGCGGCTCCCCAGATGCCGTGCCGATCCAGGGAAACTTCTGACCTGATCATGGGGGAGCGATTGCTCCAATCGCCGATCCTGGTCCTGCCTCTGGGCGACCTTCAGTACGAGATCGGAAGCCTCGTGGAGTTTCGCCGGAGCTACCACTCGACCTGGGGCCGGTTCGCGGCGGAGAGCCGGCCGGCGGTGGGCAATCACGAATACGAAACGCGAAATGCCACGGGATATTTCGACTACTTCGCCGAGCAGGGGGTAAGCCCCGGCGACCGCAACGAGGGCTGGTACTCCTACGACCGGGCCAATTGGCACTTCGTTGCCCTCAACAGCAATTGCGCCCGTATCGGCGGCTGCCAGGTCGGCTCACCGCAATACCGCTGGCTCCAGGCAGACCTGCTGGCGAACCGGCAGAAGTGCACGGTTGCCTACATGCATCACCCCTTCTCGAGCACCGGAGCCAACGGCAGCACCCCAGCACTTCTTCCTCTGATGCAGTTGCTCTACGAGAACAAGACGGAGGTTGTGCTGGCCGGTCACGATCACAACTACCAACGATTCGTTCCCATGACCCCGGCTCTGGTTCCTGACCCGGCCGCGGGCTTCCGTCTCTTCGTGGTCGGAACCGGCGGGCGCGACCTTACGAGCTTCTCGCGAGCGGCGGCCACCATCGTGGCCCACCGGGACAACGAGCACTATGGCGTGCTTCGCCTGGGCCTGAGCGACTTCAGGTACGACTGGGGCTTTCTCGATACCCGCGGCCTCATTCTCGACAGCGGGACGGGAGTCTGCTTCTAGCAGCTAGCTGGTAGGCTCAGGGAACCTGGGCCGCGACATTGCTTGCGCGACGAGCCACCAGCTCCTCGATGCTGGCAATCGCGGCTTCAAACTGGGCAGTGGTGAAGGGCTTGTGGGTGTCCGCGGCGACGCTCGCGCGGATGAGATTGCCGAACTGGGTGATCCTCGACCTCAGGAAGGCCAGGGTCACGAAGTTCGCGGAAATACGCTTCACCTCCGACTGGTAGAAGGACTTCATCGCCGGGTCCGCCATCAGCCGGCGCGTCAGCTCGTTGGTGCTCATCCCCTGGTCTACCAGCCACTCGGGCGCCTGGAATGAAGTGTCCTTGTCCCATGGAATCAGAGTGAATCGGGTCTGCCCTCCATACTGGTAGAGATAGAAGTTGTTCATTCCGAGATAGCCCACGAAACCATCGTGCTCGGCGCAGGCGTTCTCGACGGCCACATAGGTGAGGAACTTCCTGACATCGATGAACGCCTCCATCGCCGCGGCATAGCCTGACTCGGGGGTCTGGTTGATGGCGCGTACGAACTGCGCGACGCCGTTGTCCAGCTTGTTCTCATTAGTCTGCGGCTGGAAAGGCAGAGGGACGTAGGTGCCGATGTCGTCGCCAAGGTACGAAAACCGATAGTCGCCCGCGTAGGTGTAGTCGTAGAGTGTCCCGCTTTCCTCGCCGAGCCGGGTCTTCAGGAACGGTTTGCCCACCGGCTCACTCAGGGTGTAGAGGCCCCAGTACTCAGTGTTGATGGTCAGCCGGCAGAAGGCGATCTGGGGTGCGGGAATGCCCGCCGCTTCGAACACCGCGTAGGCGAGCACTTCGCGGACCATGCTCGCGTCCTGGGTCATGTTGTCGAGAACCAGGCTCTTGTAGCCGTGGAATTCCTGGCCGGCGACGTATTTGTTGGTGTCGAGTTTCAGGCCGGGCTTCTCCCCGCTCCGTGAGCCGAGGCCGCGGGACCGCACGCCGATCTGGCGGACGGTCTCTCCGTCAATGATGAGGTCGGCGGCGTAGTACTGATTGGTGGTGTACGCGGCGCGCAACGCGGCCCAGTCGGCGGGATCGATATTCAGCCTGCAATCGTGCAGGCGGGCCTGGTCGAAGATGGGATCGACTGCGGCCGCACTGGTGGGCAAGCCAAACAGGAGAAGCAGCAGGGGCAGGGTTTTGAGGTGTGGTTTCATTTCGGTGCAGCCTCGGCGAGACTTCGTGGGAAGTTTGGAAAGTTTAACCGCGGAGTCACCCTGTACTCACGGGATCATGAACTGGACACGCCCGAGGAGGGTGAAGTACCGGCCCTTGTTCCCCGGCACCGGTGCGATCAGCGGATCGTTGTAGCTCTCCCAGATCGCGGACCCCTGCAACTTGAGGAAACCAGAAAACCAGAAGTTCGCTCCCGCCTGCACGGCCGAAGCACCTGAGGGCGAGATATTCCGCGACCGGTTTCCGAAGCCTGCGAAGCCCGAGGGATCTCCGGTGTCGTCGAACTTGAGCGCCTCGATCCGAGCCACGATCTCAAGCGCGCCCGCACCGCCACGGAAAACGGATTTCCTAGGCTGGGCGTTCGCCCCCTTTCGCTCGCCGATGAGGACGTAGGAAGCGGCGGCACTCCAGCCCCGGCCTCGAACATCCGGAAGGTCCTGGCCCGTGGAGCCCTGTCTCCGCCGCTCCTCCTGCTCTTCGAGGTACTCTGCTTGAAGTCTCAAGCGGTCCCGCACGTACGACACGTCGCTGCCCAGTCGCCTCCGTGTTCCGTCTACATGCGGGCGATTCCAGAAAGTGAAGCCGGTGCTGGTCACTCCGGAAGCACCCCGCGGAGATGGCTCGGCGGCTCCGGCGCGGGGGGCGGCGGTGACCTCGCCCTGCATTAAGGAGACCGCGAGGCGCAGGTTCTTCGACACTTCGAAACTGAGGCGGGTGGCCGCGGAGATTCCCACACCTTCGTTCGCTGAATCGTCCCCGTCGAAAGCCCCGACGGAGTAGTCGAGCCTGCCCAGCTCACCGCTGAGGCTCGCCCCCCAGTCGCGGCCGGGGGCGAGGCGGGCGGCGAACATGGAACGATCGACGAAATCCGTCCGCGACACTCCGGTTAAAAACTCGGCGCTGACCGGCGGCTTGAAGTGCCCGACCAGCAGGTTCAGCTTTTTCGAGAATCGGTAGCCGAAAGTGGCGTCCTTCAGCCGCGACCCGGCCTGGGATTTTCGGGGGTCGAGCATCAGTTCGAAGGACACATCCCCCAGTTGTCCCTCGACGCCGAATCGCAGCCTGCGAAGTTCGCGGCCTGGAGCCTGGAGATCGCCGGTTTCGTCTCCGCGGACCTTCCAGTCGGGTTCGCGAAAGTCCCCCTGCGCGTAGCCCCTGATGACGATTTCGGATTGGCCCTTCTTGAACGTCAGGCCTTCGCGATGCCAGCTCTCCGCTTCCTTGTCCTTCTTGTCTTTGTCCTTCTTGCCAGTATCTGGTTTGTCCTGGGGGCCTGGCTTCGGGCTGCTCGGGCCGGACACGGGCGACTCGGTGGCCTGCGTCCGAACCGGCGCAGGCATGAGGTTCGCGAACAGGGCGCTCGAGAGGAGAAGGGAAGCGGCCTCCTGAATGAGGGTCATAGAATGGTCTCCTGGGGGAACCCGGCTTTCGCGAGGGCCGCGGCAAAACGCGGATCGGTCCGAAGTGGCGTCAGCGGTGGGTGAACCTTGAGGATATGAGCGATATCCGCCCCCTCGTCGATCGCACGATTTATGGTGGCGAAGGCCTGATCCTTCAGACCAAGACTCACTTCCAGGATCAGAAGGGTTCTAGGCGGCAGATAGCGAGTCGGCATCGGGGCGAGAAATTCGTCGAGGATCTTCCGGGCCACCGCGGGCTGTCCGAGGGCCGCGAGCGCGGCACCCCACAACGCTCTGGCTCCATCCGCCTGGGGTTCGCCTCCGAAGATCCTTTGCATTTCGTCAAGGGCAACTCTCGGGCGGCCGGCGGCGAGCTGGATTTCCGCCACGAATTCCCGGAACGCGCCTTGATCGCCGGACTCGCCTCGCGCTCTGATCGCCTGTTTCTCGGCTTCGTCGAATCGTCCGGCGAAGTACAGCACAACCGCGCCTGGGAAGTTCATCAGTTGTGGCGAATCTATCAGGCCTCTTTCGAACTTCGCCAAGGACCGCGGGATCAAGACCGCGGGTGCTCAGGGATTCAGCAGCACCGCCATGGTGGCGAAGGGAGCGAATGCGGCCATCGGTATATGCATGATGCGCGTGCGGCCGTCGGCACCCAGGGCTTCAAAGAAGAGACGGATCACGCCGCTTGCCAGGGGCACGGCTTGGCCGGTTGCGACGTCGGCGACGAGGGGTGCGTCCACTTCTGGAGAAATGAGACCGCTCTGGCCGGCGAGACTCGTGAAGTTCAAAACACTGGTGGGATCGCTGGAGGCTGTGCCGTGGCTCACACCCACCGCGAGGCCCTTTGTCGCCTGCGTCAAGGGCCCGTAGTAGATCTGGACCCGGCCGCGCACTTCCGGCGGAGCTTCGGGACCGAAACGAGTCGCGTGGATCTTTACATTCCCGTCTGCGACGATCCTCGTGGCCTGCTCGATTGAATCTCCGCTCGCCTGAAGCTGCCACGCTTCCTCTTCGGTCGTCACGCTGATTCGGTTGTTCGAGGCCAGGGCGGCCTCCGAGGTGCAAGAGAGGTTTGCACAGGCAGTGACGTCACTCCGTCGGGAGGCGGGCAGCCACGTGGGCCGCCTGCACCGAACGCGAGGGTGGGAGGTCAGAGATGTAGGGGCAGCCCTCGTGGCCGCCCGCGTATTCAGCCGCGCCGGAGTTCGGCGCCTGCGAGCAACCGGTCGGTGGCGATGATCGCGCGGACGTGGTCTCCGTCGCCGATCGAGCCTGCGGGGTCGAACGCTTCGACTTTGGCCGTCCCAGCAGCCGAACGCCGCCATCGCGGGGGCCCCGACGTTCTGGTTTGGCCCGAAGCGATCCCCGCGACCAATCTGCGCTAAGTTGCGCGGATGGTGGCGGATGGGACCCGAACCCGGGTGGACTTGGTGGATACTGGCGGCATGCCGCCCCACCAATCGGTGAACAGATGACCGCCCGGCTCGAAGATCTCACGCGCGGCGCGCTCG
>CAZFQH010000158.1:0-8543 GCA_964520805.1 uncultured Acidobacteriota bacterium
TATCGCACCCTTGGGTGCTCTGTCGAGATGTCCACTTTTTCGGGGCAGGGTCAGTGCAACGCCCCGGCGAATTAGCGTAGGCCGAATTTACTTCGGCCGGAGCGAACGGGGGTTTGGGGGGCGGGTCCGTGCAACGCCCCCCAACTAAACGATGGTGCGCCCGGTGGGGCTCGAACCCACAACCAACGGCTTAAAAGGCCGCTGCTCTACCATTGAGCTACAGGCACACGCGAAAGTGACGACGTTCGTGCCGCCCCGGCACTTGCGAGCCGCGGATTATAAGCGGAATGAGTCCGGCCGACCCTCGAGCGTTCCAACTCGCACGTCTCGATGACCGAAGTGCCCCACATCCGCCCCGACCCCTGGTCTCGCCCTGTTGCATGTCAAAATGAACGCAACTCGATGAGCGTGAACTTCGAAAAACAGGGTGCGGTGGCGGTGCTCACTTTGGACCATCCGCCGGTCAACGCCCTCGGTGCGGCCTTGAAAACTGCACTTCTCCAGAGACTGGAGGCCGCCCTCAAAGATCCCACGGTGCAGGCCATCGTGATCGCGGGTTCCGGTAAGCACTTCAGTGCGGGAGCCGACATTCGCGAGTTCGAAGGTGGCTCCACCGGACCTTCCCTGCCCGAGATCATCGAGCGCATCGAGACCTCGCCCAAGCCGGTGGTGGCCGCCCTTCATGGAACGGTCGCAGGCGGGGCCCTCGAACTGGCGCTTGGCTGTCATTGCCGAGTGGCCGAGGACGGTGCGCAGTTGAGCCTGCCGGAAGTGACCCTGGGGATTCTGCCCGGTGCCGGCGGTACCGCACGCCTGCCCCGACTGGTCGGCGTTGAAGCGGCGCTCGATCTGATTCTGAACGGCCGAAAAGTGAGCGCGGCCGAAGCGGCGCCGCTCGGCCTCGTGGACGAAGCGGTTCCCGCCCAGACTCTGGGGCCGCGCGCTCTGGCCCTCGCGAACCGAGTGGGCCGCAACGCGCCAAGGCGAACGCGTGATCTCGCGATCGTTCCGCCTCCTTCCGACCTTCTTGGCCGGATCGAGGCCGATCTCAAAAAAACCGCGCGTGGCCGCAAAGCGCCCCAGGCCGCATTCGATTGCGTCAAGCGCGCATTGACCGTTCCGTTTGAAGAGGCCCTGCGTCTCGAACGCGAGGCGTTCCTTGGGCTTCTGTGCGGCGAGGAGTCGCGCGCGCTGCGCCATGTCTTCTTCGCCGAACGCGAAGCCCAGAAGGAAGGCGACCTCAAGAAGGGCACCACCATGCGGGCCATCCGCACGGTCGGTGTCGTCGGTTTCGGCACCATGGGCAGCGGCATCGCCATGGCTTTCGCGAACGCGGGAATTCCCGTGGTGGTGACGGACGAGACCCAGGGGGCGGTCGATCAGGGGCTCAAAAGGGTGCGCACGACGTACGAGGACGCCCGAAATAAGGGCCGGTTGAAGGAAGCCGACTGCGCGGAACGGATCGCCCGGGTTCGCGGGGTCACCGACCTCGCGGCCCTCGGGCACGCGGATCTGGTGATCGAGGCCGTCTTCGAGGAGATGGAGCTCAAGCACTCTGTTTTCAAACGGCTCGACGAAGTGTGTTCGGACAAGGCGATCCTCGCGACCAATACCTCGAGTCTCGACGTGAACTTGATCGCAGAAGCGACGAAGGACCCCTCGCGTGTTCTTGGTCTTCACTTCTTCTCGCCCGCCAACATCATGAAGCTCGTGGAGGTGGTCCGGCCGGTCACGGTGTCGGCCAACGTTTTGTCGTCGTCGCTCGACGTGGTGAAGCGGATCGGCAAGATCGGCGTAGTGGTGGGAGTCTGCGATGGCTTCGTCGGCAATCGCATGCTCTATGCGTACCGCCTTCAGGCCGATTTTCTCCTCGAAGAGGGTGCTTTGCCTCAGCAGATAGACCGCGCGCTTCGCGACTTCGGCATGGCCATGGGCCCCTATCAGATCGGGGATCTGGCCGGTCTCGACATCGGTTGGCGGATTCGCAAGCGTCAGGCCTCGACGCGCCCCAAGCACCTCCGCTATTCGCCCATCGCCGATCGACTGTGCGAGAGGGGTCGCTTCGGTCAGAAGACGGGATCCGGCTGGTATCTCTACGAGAAAGGCAGCCGCCTGGGTGTTCCCGACCCCGAAGTGGAGGCGCTCGTGAAGGACGTGAGCGCCGAGTTGGGAATCGAAAGGCGCGAGATCACCGACGCCGAGATTGTCGAGCGCTGTTTCGGGGCTCTTGTGAACGAAGGCGCACTACTACTCGAAGAGGGCGTGGCGGCGCGGGCCGGCGATATTGACGTGATCTGGATTCACGGCTATGGCTTCCCGCGGCACCGAGGGGGGCCCATGCACTGGGCCGACGCATTCGGTCTGGGCAAGGTCGCGACGGTGGTTGAGCGGATGCACGGAGACCAGGGAGAACTGATACGCCCATCGGTTCTTCTTCAGCAACTGGCCCGCGACGGCCGCATGTTCGGCGAGGCGTCAAAGCCCCAGCCCTGCTGACTAACGCCGGATCAGGTCCGGGAGCCGTTCGAACCGGAGGTCCCATACTCGGTCCTGACTCAAGCTCATCTCGGAGACAACACCGCCCGGGCCACGGAAGAAGCGAACACCGCCTATAGCACCCTGGAATCCATCGGTAAATGTGGGCGTGAGTTTGACCTTGCGATCGGGCCTCTGGTGCACCACCAATTGGCCGTCCTCGACCGCGAGGCGCACCGTCACCTCGGCTTCGTCGCTTTTGTACTCTCCCGCGTAGGCCTCAAGGGCGGCTGCGGTGGGCCGCACCGGTTCCACGCGCTCAAACCCGATGCCCTCGCCGCCCTCGAGAAGGCGCAGGCCCTGTACTGCCCCCGCGGGGTTCCGATCGACCTCGATCCGGGTGGACGCTCCGAGACGGAACTCGTTTCTCGAGACGGGAATCAGCGCTTCCTGGCCGCCCATCCGCAGTTCCTGTCCCTGAAGTTCGATCGTGACCACGTGGTTGCGCCGACGTTCGCGGTACAGACCGGCGATCTCCTGCAACGTCCCTGAATCCAACTTGACCGGCGCGGATGACGCGGGGGCGCCTGCCACCACGGCCAGGAAAAGATCCGCGACCTGCCGGCCGAGTGCGGGGGCCGGCGCATTCGCCGCGTTGCACAATACCGCCACCGAGACCTGTTTCCGGGTGGGATATCGGGCGAGCCAGGCGCGATAGCCGGCCGTGGCCCCCCCGTGCGACACCTCGGGGATACCCCGCCATGAGCCGACGCGAAGTCCGTACGCATAGTCGATCTTCTCGCCGGAGTTGAGCCGTGCCGTCTCTTGCTGCTGATCCACGAGGGCCTTTCCGCCCACCTTCAGGCTTGTCGCATTCTCGTTCCAACGGAGCAGATCCGCGACCGTGGTCAGGAGCGCTCCGTTTCCGTGAACATTCTCAAACGGCATGTCCATGGTCACGCCCGTATCCGCGACTGAATAGGCGATCGAACGGCCGGGCACCACGCGGGTGAAGTCGTCTCGCCACGAAGTGCGGGTCATGCCAAGGGGCTCGAAGATGCGAACGCGGGTGAACTCGGCGAAGCTCTGGCCGCTCACCCGCGAGACCAGAATCGCGGCCAGGTTGTATCCCGTGTTGGAGTAGGAGTAAGCCGTGCCGGGAACGAAATTCAGGCTGCGCTGGCGGCTGACCGTGTCGAGAACGTGGGCGTGAGTGTAGGCGCGCGTGGTCCGCGGCCAGCCCGCGATGGACTGAACCGAGCCCCAGTCGCGCAGGCCCGAGGTGTGGGTCAGCATGTGGCGCACGGTGAGGGGCGGACCGTAGTCGGGGAGTTCCGGGATGTGCTTTCGCGCGGGGTCGTCGAGGTCCACCTTGCCCTGCTGGGCCAGGAGCAGGACGGCGGCCGCGGTGATCTGCTTTGAGACCGAACCCGCTTCGATGATGCTGTCGGGCTGATTGGCGATGCCGTGCTCCAGATCCGCCATCCCGTAAGCCCGGGTCAGCACGGAGCGCCCTTCGCTCGCCACCCCGACCGTGCAGCCAGGGAGCTTCGAACTTTGCCAGCGTTCGAAGATCCGATCGACGGCGCCAAGCATCTGGGCCGAGACTGCGGTCTTCGGAGCGGCCGCCGCCGGCTGAGCCTCTGACCCCGAAGACGTCAACAGCACGCTCATCAGTCCGCCCGCGATCCGCGCCGGGGTTGGGTTCAGCATGTTCTTGAGCATGGCCCCATTCTGCACCATGGATCCGGGATGCGGTGACGACCTCCATGAATCGCCGGGTATTGCCCATGTTGTGGACGCCGTGATCGCGCCGGCGCTGATGGAACCCTCGGGGTGAGACTCGGCGAGGAAGGAAGGGCGGGGTGGCGGCAAAAATCTCGGGTGATCCTGCAATGCCCCGATTGGATAAAGCCACCACGCCTGAGGGGCGGGGTGCCTTGACCTGATCGAATGGCCGAAAGACGCGAGCGCAGTGAAGGCGGTTTAACATCCCGGGCGACTGTGAGCCAGGCGCCAAAATCGAAGACAGGTGAGATCGCTCGCCCTCGGCCCGACACCGGCACCGCGCGGCTCGTCCGCCCGAACTACCTGCTGCCGGGGACCGCCTCGGTCCGCAAGGAGATGCCGGCGTGGCGACGACTCCTGGCTTTCTTCAAGGACACCTGGGGCGGCCGCCTCATGCTCGCGGCTCTTCTGTGCGGCGGCATAGAACGCGCCACGGCCTGGAGCATGCCCTTGCCTTGGAAGACTGGCCTGGTGGTCCTGCTGCTGATCTACGGTCGCGCTCCCTTGCTGCGCGTGGTCCGTGCCCTGTTCTATCGGGTCCGGGCCAAACTGATGATGGCCTACGTGCTCACCGCACTTGTGCCCCTGGTTTTAGGCATTCTGTTCACGATCGTCTCCTGGATGATCCTCTTCATGGCCTTCTCCACACGCCTCGTCGCGAACGAATTCGACCGGCACGAAGCGACCCTCGGGGCCGTGGCCACCACCGCGCTCAGCGTGGCCGGATCAGGAACGGCGTCGCGCGCCGACCTCGACGCGGCCTTCAGCGCCACCCTCACGCAATACGCGAACCCCGCCTGGGTGGTGGTGCGCGGCGGCGTGGTGCTCGCGAGTCGCGGCGAGGCTCCCCGGACCGTGCCGGCGTGGATCGAAGGCGACAGTTTCTCCGGCCTCGTTCGCCATGGGGACAAGATGTTCCTTCGCGCCGTGGCGCGCAAAGGGAATGCCTTCGCGATCGTCGAGGTTCCCTACGAGGTATCGCTCTTCGCCACCATCGAGAACCAGTCCGGCATCGTGGTTTCGAGCCTCAGTGGGACGACCCAGTCCCGGGGTTCCGGAGTTCGGGTTTCAAGGACTGCGTCGAGGGCGCGGGGCCGGGGGCCATCGATGGGAGCGTCGCACACTCAGTTCGACTGGGAAACTGGAGCCAGAGCCACCGCCACCATCACGTTCAACGTGAATCCACCCAAGCTCTACGAATCTCTCACCAC
Organism: uncultured Acidobacteriota bacterium; assembly: GCA_964520805.1. Lineage (GTDB taxonomy): Bacteria > Acidobacteriota > Vicinamibacteria > Fen-336 > JAGNNV01 > JAGNNV01. The sequence goes on from CAZFQH010000158.1 coordinate 5,475, forward strand.
CGGCACGGAACGTTTTTCCCAGCTTCTCCTGATCGCTCTCGGCACGGTGGCAACCTTGTTCGCGTTCGTCTACCTCGTGGCCCTGGTGTTCGGCACGGCGCTCGTGCGGTCAATCACCGCCGCGGTCCACGCTCTTTCCGTGGGCACCCTGAAGCTTCAACGGGGCGATTTCTCTCATCGCATCATCGTGCGGAGCAAGGATCAACTGGGTGATCTTGCCCAGTCGTTCAACTCGATGTCTCAGGGTATCGAGGATCTGCTGGAGCAGCAGGGTGAGAAAGAGCGGATGGAAGAGGACCTGCGCGTGGCCCGGAACATTCAGATGAGTCTTCTGCCTCAGGACTACATCGAGGTGGATGGCCTCAAGATCGCGGCCGTCTGCCTGCCCGCGAACGAGATGGGCGGGGATTACTATGACCTCCTGCCTCTTTCGGATCATCGCCTGGGGGTTCTGATCGCCGATGTGTCGGGGAAAGGCACGTCCGCGGCGTTGTACATGGCGGAACTCAAGGGGCTCATTCTCTCTCTCTCTCGGAATCATGATTCGCCCAAGGAGCTTCTGACTGAGCTCAACTTGATACTCGCGCCGAATCTCGACCGGCGCTCTTTCGTCACCATGACCTACGCCATCGTCGATTCCCGGAAGCGAACCTTGCGGGTGGCCCGTGCCGGGCACAATCCCCTGATCCACTTCGACGGGCGCACCGGCCTGACCCAGCTTCTTTCGCCCCCCGGCCTGGCTCTTGGTTTCGATTCCGGGAACACTTTCAAGGCGGTGATCCAGGAGTTGGAACTGCCTCTTGTCCATGGTGATACGTTCCTGTTCTTCACCGATGGCATTTCGGAGGCCATGAACGGGAATTCGGATCTGTTTGGTGAGGGGCGCCTGGCCGCGATCCTGAAGGAGGCGAACGCGCTGTCGAGCGACGATCTCAAGGAGAGGATTCTTCAGGAGGTTCGTACGTTCGCGGCGGGCGAGAGTCCGCACGACGATATGACTTTGGTCATCGTCAAGGTGGTGTGAGTTGACCCTCGACGACCGCACGCGACAGGTGGTTGAAGGCGCCCTCGGGTATGCGTTCAAGGACATCGGGCTCATCGAGCAGGCCCTGACTCACCGGAGTCTCCTCGCGGAGCGCGGAGTGAAGGCTTCGAATGAGCCCCTCGAGTTCCTGGGCGATGCGGTGCTTGGCTTCGTGGTGGCGGAGATGTTGCACCGGAGAGATCCGATGGGGGCGGAAGGGGACAAGACGCGGATTCGCGCGCGGCTTGTGTCGACGCCGATGCTGGTTTCAGTGGGTCGGGCCTTCGATGTGGCTTCGCTGATACTGATGAGCGCCGCTGATGAGAAGAACGGGGGGCGGCTTCAGGATCGCGCCCAGGAGGATGCGGTCGAGGCCTTGATCGCCGCGGTGTATCTCGACGGCGGGCTGGAGGCGGTCCGCGCCGTGGTCGCCCGTCTTTTCGAGCCGCGACTCGATGAGGGGTCACTGGCCTCGAAGGATCCGAAGACCGCTTTGCAGGAGTTCCTTCAGAAGCGCGGGTCGATCCTGCCCGCCTACGAAGTCGCGTCGATTGCCGGAGCCGAGCACCACGCGCGCTGGCGGTCATTGTGTGTGGTGGATGGGGAAGTGTTGGGGAAAGGAGAGGGCGCCTCGCGCAAGAAGGCCGAACTGATGTCAGCCGAGCAGGCGCTCGCCATCCTGAAGGCCCGGGTGGACGCGTAGCGAATTCCGGAAGCGAGATTCCGCGCAGGTGCCGCACCGTGATCTCCGCTTCCACGCAACACGAGGTTCCACGCGACGCCGGGCGCGAGCTTCCGCGCGGGTGCCGCACCGTGATCTCCGCTTCCACGCAACGCGAGGTTCCACGCGCCAGTCGCGTGTCGTTGTAGGGGCACCCCTTGTGGGTGCCCTTCACCTCGGGGCCTTCCTCGCCCTCACATGCGTGTTAGGAGGGTTCGGTTCAAGGTGGAATCATCAAACCTTCTCCTCGGGGCCTTCCTCGCCCTCACATACGTGGGCCTCCGAGGGGAGGCTTCGACGATCATGAGGTACGGTCGGCCCACTCCGTTCAGGCGCGACCCTACGCCCTCCGCAACGCGAGGTTCCACGCGCCAGTCGCGTGTCGTTGTAGGGGCACCCCTTGTGGGTGCCCTTCACCTCGGGGCCTTCCTCGCCCTCACATGCGTGTTAGGAGGGTTCGGTTCAAGGTGGAATCATCAAACCTTCTCCTCGGGGCCTTCCTCGCCCTCACATACGTGGGCCTCCGAGGGGAGGCTTCGACGATCATGAGGTACGGTCGGCCCACTCCGTTCAGGCGCGACCCTACGCCCTCCGCAACGCGAGGTTCCACGCGCCAGTCGCGTGTCGTTGTAGGGGCACTCCTTGTGGGTGCCCTTCTCCTCGATCGGTGATCTCGCTTCCGCGCGAGGTTCCACGCGGGGGCCGCACATCGTTGTAGGGGCACTCCCCAGAACTCGTCCGCTAGTTATTGGGGGTGCTCATTACCTCTGTGGCAACACAACCGGGGGCTCGATGAGGTGCGGCTCGGTTGCGTTGGGATCGTCAGGTTCGAGTTGGGGTTCGTAGACGGAGGTGGCGCCGGTGGGCTTCCATAGCCTCGGCACGCGTTCGAGGCCGATGGGGAAGATGGTCAACGTCCCGTCCTTCGCGATGTGGAAGCGCAGGAAGTTCTTATAGTCCTCGATGCGCAGCGACGAAAACGCTTCGTTCGAGTGCCGCCCGAAGACGTTGAGTGAAATCAGCAGGTACACGCCCATCAGCAAGCAACCCACGAAGCCGCCGGCCAAGAACATGAACGCGCCACTGAACGCTTCGAAAGCTAGAGGATCCGAAATCCCCAGACGCTCCGCGGCATTGCGGGTTAGAACCAGAAGGCCCCAGGCCGCCGCTGCGTGGGCGAGGCCATGAAGCGTGCCGGCCACGCGCCGATACCAGCCGGAATGGGTGTCGGTGAATAGGATGAAGCCGAGGATCAGCAGCAGGGGGCCAAGGAGCATGCCCCGTCCCTCGTTCCAGAAGTAGCCGAGCAGCCCGTACAGCGCCC
>CAZFQH010000159.1:0-8518 GCA_964520805.1 uncultured Acidobacteriota bacterium
GCCTTGAGGGTCCTGGGCCTGGGCGGTGGTCGCCGCGACCAGGCTCAAAACTCTAAGGACGCGAGCGAGAACCATGAGCCCTAAACGTAGCACGGCTGGGCCTTCATGCGAGCCTAAAGCCAGCCTTTTTGACGGGCCAGTCGGGCCGCCTCGATTCGATTGGTGACTCCGAGTTTGCTGATCGCTTCCGACAAGTCGTTGCGCACCGTGCCTTCGGAAAGACCCAGGGTGGCTGCGATGTCCGAGCTTGTCTGCCCTTCCTCGGCGATTCTCAGCACCTGCCGCTCGCGATCGGTCAGGGGATCGGGATCCCCCCAGGCTTCCTGAGCCAGTTCCGGATCGATGACCCGCAACCCGGCGTGGGCGCGCCGCACCGCGTCGCCGAGCCGCTCTGCGGGAGCGTCCTTGAGCAGATACCCGGAGGCACCCGCGTCCAAAGCGCGGCGCAGGTAGCCGGCCCGCGCAAAGGTGGTGAGGATAATGATGCGGGTGCCGGGGAGAGTCTTCTTGATGGATGCTGCCAGTTCGAGCCCGGTCATTTCGGGCATTTCGATGTCGGTGACCACCACATCCGGCATGAGCTTGAAACAGAGGTCGAGACCCTCGCGGCCGTTCTTCGCGCGGCCCACCACTTCGATGTCCTTCTCGATTTCGAGAAGGGCCACGAGGGCTCCGAGGACCATCGTCTGATCCTCCACCACCACCACTCGGATCGGCATCAGGCCGGCTCCAAGGCGAGAGGGAGAGTGATTTCGAGCCGTGTTCCCGATCGTCCGTCCCGCACGAGCCTGCCGCCGAGGGCGGCCACGCGTTCCCGCATTCCGGTGAGGCCGTTGCCCTCGACACTGTTTCCCCCGATGCCATCATCCACGATTTCCAGCAACGCGACGTTGTTTCGGGTGGCGAGACGAACCCGGCACGTCCTCGCGTTGGCATGGCGCAGGACATTCGTGGAGGCTTCACGAAGGACCAGGGCCAGCGCGTTCTCGTGGGCGGGAGGGAGAGAGAGCGGCTCGGCTTCGACCGAGAGCGTGACCCCGTTGGTATCGAAGGCCTTGCGCATCGCCTCGAACTCCGCGGAAAGCCCCAGGGCGCGGTAGCCGGTAACGGCGCTGCGCACCTGGGCGAGGGCGTCGCGCGCCACCTCGTTCACTTCCCGGATCTCCTTCGCGGCGCGGGCCGGGTCCCTCTCCATCAACTTGCTGGCCAGTTCGGACTTGAGCGCGATCACGGAAAGCGTGTGGCCGAGTACATCATGCAGGTCCCGCGCGATCCGCTCACGCTCGGCGATCTTGGCCAGGCGTTCCACCTCGCCCTGGGCCATGCGCAGCCGCGCGTTCGAGACGAACACCTGCGCCCAGTGGGTGTTGAGCCCGCCGATCACGCCGGCAATGAAGACCGCCGGCACAAAGAACCAGGCCTTCTGTCCGCTCGCCAGGCCGAACGAGGCGACGAGGACAAGATAGATACCAAGTGAGGTGAGACGGGGCCGCTCCCGGTCGATGAAGGGGATCATGGCCGCGGCGTAGATGAAGAAGCTCGCACCGTAGTAGCGGAAAGGCGTGAAAGAGAGGGCGGCGCCGATCAGGCTCATTCCAGAGATGACGAGAATGAGCCTGAATCCGTGGACCCAATACCCGCCGAAATACAAGATCAGGAAAATGACGTAGGCCCCAAGATACCCGGCGAGTTCCACCGGCGGAGGCGAACTCTTGTAAAGAGCCACCAGGAAAGGGACGGTGTAGAGGAGCCAGGCGTAGGGCGTCCAGCCGAGCTCGGTATTCGGGGGCAAAAGCCTCATGGTTGATCCGTAATGAAAGTATAGGAGTCGACGCAGTCGGGATTCACTCCCGCCTGCGTTCGGGGTGTGGGGGCTGAGCACAAGGTCGTCCAGTCTCCTGCGGCCCCCACCTTAGACACGGAGGCGGGATTCACTCCCGCCTGCGTTCGGGGTGTGGGGGCTGAGCACAAGGTCGTCCAGTCTCCTGCGGCCCCCACCTTAGTAAGAACCAATCGCGCTGGGTCGCCACGGCCCCGCCGGCGTGTCGAAGAGTTTTCCGAGGTCGAGTTTGCGGCCGCCCAGATACACGCTGTCGACCGCGCGATAGGCGGTCACGTTCGTCAGAGGGTCGGCGCGGAGCACGACCATGTCCGCGACCGCGCCTCGTTCAATCCGACCCAGTGTCCTCTGGCCCAGACGGGTGGCCGGACGGCTGGTGGCCGCGATCAGCACCTCGGTCAAGGGCAGTCCCGCCTGCGCCAGTAATTCCAGTTCGTGGATCAGGGCGGGGCCGTGGAACGTGGCGGGATTTCCGGCATCGCTGCCCGCGATGATCGCAACGCCCGCGCGGTTCGCGGCTTGAACCATTGACAGCCCGGTCGCGAAGTTCCGAGTGAGGTTCTGGATGGCCTCGCCGTCGTTCATGAAGGTCTGAAACGCTCCCTTGGGATCGAGCAGGCCGGCGAAGACTTCGGGAATGACCAGCCGGCGCAGATGGTCATCAGCGTTTTGAAGCATCGAGCGCTTCCAGTCGAAATCGTAAACCGTCAGAGTTGGGGTGAAGGTCACCTTCCGGGCCGCCATCAAAGCGATGGTTTCCGCGGAGAGCCCGCGCGCGACGTGCTCCAGGCCATCGGCCCCCGCTTCCACGGCGGCGCGCGCGTCCGCATCGGTTCCAACGTGGACCGTGACCTTGAGCCCGCGTTCCTTCGCCTCGGCCACCGCCGCCTTGAAGACCTCCAGATCGAGGCGCGGCAGAGGCCGTCCGGAGTAGCCCGGCTCCAGGACCAGCTTCACCAGATCGACGTTCCGCCGGGCGAGGTCGCGAACCGCGTTGCGCGCCTCTTCGGGTGTCTTCACCTGGCGGGTGAGCTGATCCGCGAGGCCGGGCACGAACTTGAACATGGCGGCGGGATGACCTTCAGGAGCAGTAACCGAAGCTCCCGCGAAGAACGTGCGCGGCCCGCGCATCCGTCCCTCGGCCACCAGGCTTCGGAGCCGGCCCAGGGCTTCTGGATCGTCGGTCAGCGACAGAATCGACGTGACCCCCGAAGCGAGATACGCCTGCAGATCATGAACCTGTCGCTCGTCCGATTGTTCGACAAGGCCCCCGCCGACACCGCCCGAGCCGCCGAGGTGGACGTGCGAGTCGAAGAGGCCCGGGATCAGGAACTTGCCGGTGAGATCTTCGGTTTCGGCTCCCGCGGGCAGCGGATCTTCGGGCCGGTCGATCGAGACATCGGATACTTTGTGATCGCGCACGACCACGCGCGCATTCTCGATTCGCCCGCCCAGGCCGTCCATCAGCGTGGCCCCGCGAAGTACGCGGACCTTGCCCTGGGCAGGGCCGGCTTCGATGGTTCGCGAGCCCGGCATCTCGTTCATCCGGAAGGCCGGAGCGGCGAGGGCCGCGAAGATCATGGCCACAATGAAGGAGCCAAGAACCGTGGCGATGGCTCGCCTTGAGATGGGCTCGGTCCCTTCCCAGCGGAACAGCGCGGTGGAAAGAGCCAGACCGATAAGGCCGATCACCGTCAGGATGGCAAGGGGGCCGAGGAGCATCGAAAGGCCCTCGCCGCGGACCATGACGCCCTGCAAGGCCTCGACGATGTAGGTGGCGGGCAGGAGCCGCGCAAAGGTCTTCATCGCCTCGGGCAGGAGGGCGAGAGGGAAGGCGGAGCCGGAGAGAAACATCATCGGAAAGAAGATGAGGTTGATGATGGGCGGCGCCGAACGCATGTCACGGGCGGCACTGCCCACCAGTAGGCCCATGGGGATGGTCGCGAACGCGCCAAACAGGAACACCACGGCGAGCGCTCCGAGCGATCCCGCGATCTCCGTCTTGAAAGTGAAACGGGCCACCACGAGAAGAAGGACAAACGTGATCGCGTTCTGCAAGACTGCGGTGGTTCCCTGGGCCAGGATCATGGTCGAGGCACTAATCGGAGTGACTCGAAAGCGCCGCAGGACGCCGGTCTGCCGCGCCAGCACCATGGGCATGGCGATGCCGAAGAGACTGCCCGAAATGAGCATGGTCGTGAGCAGTCCCGGCAACATGAAGGTGGCCGCCCGCGCGTTTCCGCGAGCCATGACGAAGCCGAAGAGAAAGAGAAACCCCAGGGGAAAAGCGAGCGACCAGAAGAGGGCTTCTTTGGAACGGAAAAACGCGGTGACGTTCGCCCGCACGAGGGCCAGATAACTTTGAAGGATCATGACTACGCAGCCTCCGTGACGTCTTGCAGGACGGATGGATCACCAATCAATTGAACGTAGAGATCCTCGAGGGTGGGCCTTTTCAGGCGCAGGTCGAGGAGGGCGGCCTGGGATGATTTGAGGGCTTCGCCGAGGCCCACAATCGCGGTGGTGGAGTCCCTCGTGCGATAGCGGAGCAGGCGTCCATCCCGTCCTTCGAACGAAGCGCCGGGCACCAGGTTCTCAGGATCTATGGGTTTGTCGATTTCGATCCACAAGGTCGAAGCGCCTTCAGCTTGGGCGAGAAGCTGGAGCGGTGTGCCATCCGCCACGATCTCGCCCGCGCGAAGGATGACCACGCGATCCGCGAGGGCCTCGATTTCGTCGAGGTAGTGCGAGGACAGAAGAATCGTCTTGCCCATTGCCTTCAGCTTCTTGAGGATTTCGTGGATGCCGCGCCGGGCGATTGGGTCGAGGCCGGAGGTCGGCTCGTCGAGGATCAGAAGTTCCGGTTCATGAAGAGTCGCGAGGCCCAAGGCGAGGCGCTGTTTCTGCCCGCCCGACAAGCTGGAAACCGCGGCCTTGCGCTTCTCGGAGAGGTTCACGGCCTCGAGGATCTCGGCCACCGGGCGTGATCGTGGATAGAAGGCACCGAACAGGCGTACGGTTTCGTCGACGGTGAGGGCTTCGGGGAACTCGGTGTGCTGAAGCTGGACACCGATGCGTTGCCGAAGCTCCACCGGATTTTTCTGAGGATCGAGACCGAGAACCGAAACCGAACCCGAGGTGGGAGGGCGGAGGCCTTCGAGGATTTCGACGAAGGTCGTTTTCCCGGCCCCGTTCGGTCCGAGGAGGCCGATGATGCCTCCCTGGGCGATTTCCAGGGAAAGACCCCGCAAGGCGTGGACGTTTTCGTAGCTCTTCGTGAGCGACCGGACTTGGATCACCATGCCGGGGAGAATCGCCGATTCGGAACCGCACTTTCAGTGTCAAGCGTGGTGACTTTGACGTGACGTTTGTAATCTGAATGTAAAGCCTGGGTTCGGCTTGTTGAACCCGATTGATTTCAGTTCTTTGGGGAACCAACGAACCAGCACATGCGTCTTATCTGGCAAAGGCGTTTCATTCTTAAGAAGTACCCAAGCGAGGACAGTGCCATGCTAGAGACGAGCCCCAGCTTTTCATTTCCCGACCGCCGTCCCCTCAAGGAGATGGTCGATGACTATGAGCGCAAGATCGTCCTGATGGCCCTGGAACTTGCGCACTGGAATCAGCGGCGGGCCGCGTCCTCGTTGGGCCTGCTGCCTTCGACCCTGTCGGAGAAGATGAAGCGCTTCGGGCTGCGCCGAAACAGGGACGAGTCGCAGGAGAGCTCTTCCCCGGGTGCTGTGGCCTGATCTCGCCGGCAGGATTTCGATAGCGGACGCCGCGCCGAGCGTCCGCATCGTCCGCTTGCGGACACCGCAATGCGATGATTCGGTCTTCTTGGAGAAACCAAACCGAATGACCGATCGCCGAGACTTCCTTGCCGCGACCGCGGCCGCCATCCTCGCCACGGCCGCTTCCCCTTCGGCGGCTCAGACGAAACCCGGCCTGGGGGTGATCAAGCCCCCCCGTCTCAAACCCGGCGATACCCTGGGCCTGATTCATCCCTCGTCTGCCACCTTCCAGCGGATGGACCTCGAGATCGCCGTCGATAACCTGAAGGCGCTTGGCTTCAACGTGAAGGTCGGCGCGCACGCGCTCGATCGGTATGGGTATCTTGCCGGCCGTGATGTGGATCGCGCGGCCGATATCAATGCCTTCTTCGCCGATCCCTCGGTGCAGGGAATCTGCGCGGTGCGAGGGGGTTGGGGCGCCGCCCGGCTGCTGCCCCACCTGAACTTCGATGTGATTGCGAAGAACCCCAAGGTGCTGTTCGGGTATTCCGACATCACCGCCCTGCACATGGCGATTCCGGCAAAGACCGGTCTCGTGACTTTCCATGCGCCCACTGGGTTTTCCGCCTGGAATGAACTGTCGGCGAACTGGTTCAAGCGCGTGGTCGTAGAGGGCGAGTCGGCCCAGTTCGTGAACGAACTCGACTACAAAGGGCGCATCGCTCCCGTCGGCAATCGCACGCAGACCATTCGACCGGGGAAGGCGGAGGGACGGCTCCTGGGCGGCAATCTCACCGTGCTCGCTCACCTCGTGGGAACACCGTATCTGCCCGACTTCTCCGGCAGGATCTTGTTCCTCGAGGACGTTCATGAAGCGGTGTACCGCGTCGACCGCATGCTGACCCACCTCAAGCTCGCGGGACTTCTTTCGAAGATCAAGGGCTTCATCTGGGGACAATGCACGGACTGCGAGCCGGACAGTTCCGGCTATGGTTCGCTCACCCTCGAAGAGGTCCTGGACGATCACATCAAGCCGCTCGGGGTTCCCACTTACCGAGGCGCCATGATCGGTCACATCGACCGGCAGTTCACGGTACCCGAGGGAATCCTCGCCGAAATGGACGCGGACGCCGGAACCTTCCGACTTCTGGAGAGCGCGGTCGGCTCAGCGGGCTAGCCCCCCAGACGTCATTCCCGCGAAAAGCGGGAATCCACTTAAGTGCTCAGCCGCCCAGGGTTCGGATGGAGATAGTTGGAAGTGGACCCCGGCCTCCGCAGGGGTGACGCCCTTCCTCCAGAGGCCCTCTGCCGCGCAGACTCCTAGCCCTTGGCGGCGGGTGCCGGCTGGGGTTTGCCGATGTGTGGCTCGAGCCGCGAGACGATGAGCCGGGCCAGTTCCGGATGGCCGCGCTTCCACCGGTCTTCGATATCGAGGTCGATGACTTCTTTCGAGAGCCCGGGGAACCGGCGCTTTATTGCGGTGACGTGGTGGTCTTCGCCCTCATTCATCACGAACACGCGGTCCGCCCAATCGAGCAGATCGCGGGTGATCACGACCTGCGCGAACGGTGCCACCCCGCACGACTTCACCTCGAAACGCGGATCCTTCTCGTAGAGGTCTTCCGCGGTCTTCGAACGGTCGACGTTTGCCGTGCACACGAACAGCACGTGTTCGGGGGGGGCGCTCTTGCCGAAGATGTCCATGGAAGACCGGAGTTTATCGCGGAGATGCCGCCTGTCCGGGGGAACGGTCCGGCCTATACTCCCGGCGCAAACCGGGCCGCGACCGTCAGGATCCGTTCGATCCCGAAAAAGTCGCGATGCACTCGTCAGATTTTTCACTGGAGACCAAACGATGAAGAGACTTCTTCGCAGCGGGCCTGCCCGGAGCCTGATGGCTCTTATCGCCATGGGCCTCTGGTTTCTCGCGTCCGGGGCCCAGGCCGCGAAAACTCCGACTTACGCCATCACCAAGGCTCGCGTGGTCACGGTCTCGGGCACCACCATCGAAAACGCCACCGTGGTGCTGCGGGACGGTGTGGTTCTGGATGTCGGTCCCGCCGCGGTGATCCCGAAGGACGCCCGCGTCTTTGACGGCACCGGCCTCACGATCACTCCGGGCCTGATCGATGCCTACTCCGGCGCGGGTATGCCCGCGACCCGCCCTGTCGGTGGTGGGGGCGGCGCGGGCGGTGGCGCCGCAGCAGCTCCCTCGGCCACTCCGGCCCCCAATCCCATCAATCCCGCATCTCATATCTATGAGCGCCTCCGCCCGGCCGAAGCTCTTCGGGCCCGCGACTCCGGGGTCACGACCATCGTCCCCATTCCCCGCGAAGGACTGGTCTTCGGGGCGGCTTCGGTCATGAACCTCATCGGGGACAAGCCCGAGGCGATGGTGGTGAAATCCAACATCGCTCTCGCCGCCAGCATCGCCACCTTAGGACAGCGCTACCCCGGTTCTCTCATGGGCACCATGGCCTTTTTCCGCCAGGCCCTCCTCGACGGGGCCTACTACCGCGCGGACACCGCGGCCTATGAGAAGTGGCCGACCGGCCGCAAGCGCCCGTCGTTTGATCCCGCTCTCGGCATTTGGGCCGAAGTGGCTTCCGGTGCTTTGCCTCTGATGCTCCAGACCTCAAGAGTCGGAGACCTTCGACGGGCCTTCGCCCTTGCTGATGAATTCAAGCTCAAGGTCGTGCTGGCCGGAAACACTCAAGCCTTTGAGGAGGCGGCGCTGCTCAAGGAGCGGAAGCCCGCATTGCTGGTGAGCGTCAACTTCGACCCCCCGCGGACCGGTGGTTTCGGCGGGGGCGATGACGATCGCGATCGCGCCGAGATCGCGAATGCGGAGAAGAACCCGGGCGCCCTCGACAAGGCCGGCATCAAGTTCGCGCTCGTCTCGGGGTTCGCCCCCGACTTCCTGGCCGGAGTGCGCAAAGCCATCGAA
>CAZFQH010000160.1:0-8516 GCA_964520805.1 uncultured Acidobacteriota bacterium
ACGCACAACCGGGGGTCGAGGTCGTAGCGTCGCACCAGGTGTTCGGTGAGCAACCGGCCGGCCTGGAGCTGGGCCTCGGTGAGAGGCAGCGGGCCTTCGGGTGCAAAACGCGATTCGAACGACACTCCGAAGAAGGCGTGGTTCAGGTTCATGTAGACCTTCCCGCTACCCGCCCATACGGAATGACCGGCGTGGTTGGCCCGGGAATCGTCATTCAGGATCTGGTAGACCCGGCCGAAGCGGTCGATGAGGTAGTGATAGAACTCGTGCCGCTTCACGTACGCGACCAGGTTCTTCGAGTTGCGCAGAAGCGAGTCGTTGTTCTCCGGCTCGAGAGACTGGATGTCGCTTTCCGTGGTGTGAAACACGATCCCCACCGGGGCCGACGAAGCCGACAGCACCTGGCCGCTCGCTTCGTCGATGGCGGCGAAGACCCGACGCGTCCCCTTCACGCGCTGCGACGTGTCGATGCGGAGCCCGTTGCTGTACAACTCGTGGTCGCGGCCTTTTTCCACCAGCCAGATTGAATGCGGCCTCTCGGTCGCAGGTTGGGCCTCGCCGGGTGCTTCGACCACGGAAAGAGGCCGGCCCGAGGACGCGGGTGTCGGCAAGGCAACCGGCGGAGCGCCTGCCTGCACGGTGGGAGGTGCGTCCTGGCCGAGCCTTGCGGCCAGGCGGACGGTGCCGTAAGAGGCTCCAAAGAGCGCTCCCCCTCCGGCCAGCACCATGGCGATCTGCATCGCCGCGATTTTGGTTCGCGCTTTCTGGCGAACCGCGGCCGCCTTGTCTCCTCGGATGAGAGTGAGGCCCCGCCAGCCGAGGTATCGATAGACGACCGGTCTGGCCAGACGGGGCACCCCTGGAATCTGCTCCTCCAGATCACGGACGGAGCGGGCTGAATGGCGCAGGAAACGAAGCCTCTCGACTGGATCTTCGATGGCCTTGGTGAGATCCTCGACGGTGCGCGCGAATTCCGGGGACAGCTCACGCGGGTCTTCACACACGAGTCCCCGATCGAGGGCACTTCGTCGCGTCTTTGAGCCTTCGTCCACGGGGTCTGAAAGTATAGGCCTGAGCCGTCCCTTTCCTCATAAGATCGTCTCTCATGTCTCTTATGGTCGTGGACCCCATCCAGAGCACGCCGCGCGGCCCGTTCAAGCACCTGCTCGATGAAGAGGATCGGATGTGGTCCAAAGACCTCTGCTGGAACTTCGGTCCCACGCGCCAAAGGCTTGAGAACGCTCTGCGCGAAGGGACGCTCCGAGGTCTCGTCGCCCGCGACGAGGTCGGGCCCTGTGCCTACGCCACCTACGCAGTGGATGAGGACCAGGGCGTTCTCGGGTCGTGCTTCGCGGCGGAGAGGGCGCGCGGCCTTGGCTACGAGGCTCGGCTGGCCCGCCAGGTGCTCGACCGCCTGGTCGCCCATAGGCCGCGGGTCATCGACTCCCAGACCCTGTTCTCGTCGGATCGCGAGCTCATGGAACCCTTCACCGCCCGCGGTTTCCAATCCGTCGCGCGGCTTTTTATGTCCGTCGAGCAATCCGCCTGGGTCGCACCAAGGCCCGAGGCCCCGTTCGAACTCAGAACCAGACCCACCCACCGCACCGACCTTCGGGCGGTCTCACACCTGATTTACGAGGCCCACCACGAGACACGAAACCTGGATGCCTCGTCGAGTTTCGACACCCTCCACTGTTGCGAAAGAGTCCTGCGGCAGATCGTCCTCGACGAAGTGTGCGGACCGTTCGATTCCATGGGCTCGCGAAGAGTGGAAGCCGGAGGACGTGCGGTCGCGGTGAGCCTGCTGACCTGGCCGCTCCAGGGCGTCGCTCACGTCAGCGAGGTCGCGACCGCCCCCTCCCATCGGCGCCTCGGCCTCGCGCGACGCTGCCTTACCGAGAGCCTCCGCGATGCGTTCGAGCGCGGCCGGGCGCGGTGCGCGACCCTGTCCGTGACCGCGTCCAACCGGGCGGCGATCGCCCTCTACGAGTCCCTGGGATTCAAGACCCGCGTCCGCTACGGCTCTCACGTGCTGCGCGAGGTTCCCCTCTCGTGATCGGTCTCCTGCTCGGAGCGTCGCTCACGGTAATTTCAGCGGCGCCCGCTTCTCCCTCTCCCCCTTCGTGGTCGTGCGCCTACGTGGCGGAGCGACTCCCCCGCGTGCTCGCGGCTATGGGCGAAGACACGGTCTCGGCGGAGGAAACGCGGGCCGCCCGGAAACGACTGGGGCTGGCCGAAGCCGTGCTCACCCGCGCCTCCAACCTCGCCCTTGCCCGCACGTTGGGGGCGAACCGCCTCGTCACCGTGCGCTGCACCGACGCCGGGCGGAACACCACTCTCGAAGCCCAGACCTTCGAAACGGCCCGTCCTGGGGCCGGACCCTCCCTGAGGATCGAGCGCCTGATCGCCGAACTTCCGGAAGCGGTCGAGGAACTGGCCCGAGGTTTGGGCGGATCCCCGCCCGCCTCACCCGAGCTTTTGGGAAGGTCCTCGGCGCACGCCCTTCTGAAGGCCGGCCCCTCCCTCGCGAACCCCAACGCCGCCGAACGGGCTCGCGGTTTGAATCTGGTTCTCGACCAAGACCCGTCCTCTCTCGATCTCCGTCTTTCCACCATAGAGTCTCTTCTCGCGGTGCGGGACTTCGACCGGGCCATCGCCATCGCCGCCGCCGCACCTCCCGGAGGCCCGCTGCGGTTGAAGCGCGCCGTGCAGTTTCAAGCCGGAGCGGCGCTTCTCGAGGCGGGGCGTTACGCGGAGGCGCGCGACACTTTCGAGGCCCTCGGACGGGCCCGGGAAACCGCGGCCTCCCTGAACCATATGGGCGTCGCCCTTTTCCGCCTAAGGGACAAGGACGCCTCACGGTCCTTCGAACGCGCCTCGTTCTTTCCCGATCAGCGACAGGCGGACATTTTCTTCAACCGCTCCTTGTCCCTGATCTTCGAGGGGCGACCGGAGATCGCCCTCCCTTTCATCGACACGGTTCGGGCGAAAACTCCAGAGGACGCGCGGGCCAGGCTTTTGAAGGTCTGGGCGCTCAAGTTGCTCGGCCGGGAACCCGAGCGGATGCGCGAGTGGGAGGACCTCATGGCCATAGCCCCCTCTTTCGCAGCCCTCGGCGTCCCCGACCTCGCCCGTCGGCTTGAGAGGATCTTCGTCTCGGAGCGCAGGGCCGACCGCCCATAGCCCGCATCCGGTCAGAGACTCAGCCGACCGCTTGGTAAGATCGGGCGGCCTTGAATCGTAGAGCCCTCGCTTTCCTTCTTGTTCTTGGCCTTTTCATGCCCGCGGCCCCGGCCCAGGCGGTCGACGACTGGAAGGAGCTTTATCTGGACGCCGTCGAGAAGGATCTGCGAACTCGCAGGTACGAGGAAGCGATCAGGCGGCTGCGACGGGCGATTTCAATGAAGCCGGCTTCCGGCCTGGGCGAACGTACCTACTCCCTCGAGTTCTTCAACTACTTTCCGAACTACCAGCTGGGTCGGGCGCATATCGGACTGAACCAGCGACTCGACGCGATCGCGAGTTTCAAGGCCGAGGAGCGACAGGGGCTGATCCAGAAGGTTCCCGCCGACTATCGGGATCTGAAGAAGCTGCTCAAGGATGCCGAAGACCGGGAAGACCGCGAGGCGGTGCAGGCTCTGCGCCGCGATTTTGATCGGCTGATCACCCTGGCCGCCGAACTCGAGGGACGGGATCGGATTGACGAGGCGATCGCCCTCGCGGGAGACGCACGGGCCCGCGCCGCGAGCCTGGATCCCACCGCACAGTCCCGGGTGGCGGCCTTGATCGAGGGCCTGCGTCAGAAACAGCGGAACAAGGAGACCGAAGCCCGCCTCCAGCGCGAGCGGGAGGCGCTCCTGCGCGACATCGACGAGGCCAAGCGCCTTCTGGGAAGCGGCCAGCACCGCGATGCCCTGGTGCGCTTCGACGCCATCCTCAAGGTGGATGGGGCGAACACGGAGGCCCGCGAGGGGCGCAGCGAGGCGCAGCAGCATATTCTCGCCACCACGTCGCGGGAGAAGCGTCTGGCCGACCTGGAGAGCGGACGTCGCCTGCTCGAGGCGGGTGCGGTCGATCTCGCGATACCGCATCTGACTGAAGCCGCGACCGATCCCACGCTGGCCGAAGCGCAGTCCCTGCTGCATCGCGCTCAGAGTCTGAACTCGCAGCGGCGCCAGAAGATCGCGATCGATCAGAGTCTTGGGGAAATCCGTCGCCAAGTGACAAGCCTCCTCGATAAGAGTAACTACACCGAGGCCAGCATCCGCCTGAACCTGATCCTGGGCCTCGCACCCGGCGACCCTCTCGCCACCAAGCAACTTGGGGACATCGACGAACGAAATGCCCGCAACACCCGCGATCTGCTTCTAGGCGATCGCGACTTCCCCGACCTCACTTTCGTCGCCCCCAAGAACCCATTGAGTGAAACCTACGAGGACACGATCACGGTTTCTGGCGTCGCCACCGACGACCGGGGGCTCGCGGAGATCCGGTTTCGCTCGGGCGAAGCGGTGGTGAAAAACGAGGTCCTCGCCCAGGGCGACGAAATACGCACACACAGCTTCGACGAGTCGGTTCCCGTGAAGCCCGGCCTCAACCGGGTGGTGGTCTCGGTCAAGGACCGAAGGGGCCGCGAATTCGAACGGGTGTTCGAGGTCTCTCGCAAGCCCACCCTCATCGAACATCCCTACTTCTATCCCCTGGTCGGTCTGTGCGCGGTCTCGCTCGTCGGTACGGGAGCCGGGTTCTACGCGGCCCGGCGGCGGCGGGCCCTGCGGAACCGCTTCAACCCCTACATCGCGGGCGCCCCGGTTCTGTCGAACGCGATGTTCTTCGGGCGCAAGAAGCTGTTGAGCCGGGTACTCAACATGATCCACGCCAACTCTTTGATGATCACGGGCGACCGGCGCATCGGGAAAACCTCGTTCATGCACCACCTCAAGATGGCGCTCAGCGAGGATGAAGGCACCGAATTCAAGTTCTTCCCCGTGGCCGTCGACCTTCAGGGCGTGCCCGAGAGTACCTTCTTCCACACCATGATGTCGGAGATCGTGGACGCGCTCGCCCTGCCCCCGGAAACCCTGGCCGAACTCCGATTCCGTTCGGAAAGCGACGACTACGACGATCGGGGTTTTTCCCGGGACCTGCAACGCGTGATCACCGAACTCAAGACCCGGACCGCGAAAAAGGTGAAGCTGGCTCTGCTCATCGACGAAGTGGACGAACTGAACGAGTACTCCGAACGGGTCAATCAGCGGCTGCGCAGCGTATTCATGAAGACCTTCTCGGAAAACCTGGTCGCGGTGATGAGCGGCGTCGGCATAAGGAGAAGCTGGAAGAGCGAAGGTTCTCCCTGGTACAACTTCTTCGATGAATTCGAACTGTCCGGCCTGTCCCGCAACGAGGCCGAGGAGTTGATCCGCACCCCCGTGCACGGGGTCTTCCGCTTCGAGGACGAGGCGGTCGAGAGAATCCTCAACGCCAGCGATCTCAAGCCCTACATCATCCAGAAATTCTGCATCCATGCGGTGAATCACATGATCGAGGACGGTCGTTCCACCATCGGGGTCGGGGACGTGGCCGCGGTCGAAGCCCTCGTCCTGTCGGACGAATCGGTTACCCGCTCTTCTCCTTTGATCTCCGACTCGGCGAGCGTCTAGGCCATGCGAAATCCCTTCATCGCGGGCAGCTGGGTTCGCGGCGATAATTTCTTCGGCCGGACTCATTCCCTGCGTGAGATCCTCGAAGGGGCTCGCGATTCCCTGTGGGTCATCGGAGCGCGGCGCATGGGCAAGACCAGCCTGCTCAAGGAAGTGGAAGCACGCACCCAGGCCAGCAAGGAGACCCCCTACCTCGCCCTCTACTGGGACCTCCAGGGCAGCGCCGATGCCCGCGGCCTGGCGGACGGGCTGATCGCCAGCATCGAGGACAACGAGCACTTCCGACGCGCCGCCGACATCGACATCGACGCCATCGAGGATCTGAGCGTCACCGACATGCTCCAGGCGGTGATCCGTCGCGCGGTTCGGTCAGGCTGGAAAACCCTGGTGCTGATGGACGAGGGCGAAGAACTGCTGACCGTGGCCCGGAACGACGTGGCCACCCTGGGCCGGCTACGGCGGGTGCTTCAGCGGGGACCCGAGGTCCGTTCCGTCATCACCGCCACCCGAAGGCTCGCCCGGCTCGATGACGCTGCGGCTCTTCTGACCTCACCCTTCCTGCACGGATTCCTCCCGCCCTCCTACCTGACGCCCCTGGAGTTCGAGGAAACTGCCGCCCTGCTCGCGCGCGGCGGGTTCACGGACGCGGCCGTCATCGCCATCGCGGAGAAGACCGGGAACCAGCCCTTCCTCGTCCAGCTCATCGCTTCCCGCCTGTTCGAGAACCAGGACCTTGAAGGCACGCTGGACGTGGTCGCGAACGACGACATGGTCTCGAACTTCTTTTCGGTCGACCATCAGACTCTGGAGCCCATCGAGCGGAAGATCCTGGACGAGGTGGCGAGGGAGAAATCCCTCGCGCCCACCGACATCGGCACCGCCCTGGCAGCACCCGGCGACACCCTGAGCCCGCACCTGCTCGGTCTGGCCCAGATGGGGTACTTGAAGCAGGCGGGCGGGCGGTATTCGATCGGGAACTGGTTTTTTGAAACCTGGCTGCGCCGGCAGTCGTTGCTGCGCGACACCCAAACTGAACACAGGCGCTGAGGGAACGAGCCAATGGTGACAGGA
This sequence comes from uncultured Acidobacteriota bacterium, assembly GCA_964520805.1. Lineage (GTDB taxonomy): Bacteria > Acidobacteriota > Vicinamibacteria > Fen-336 > JAGNNV01 > JAGNNV01. The sequence continues at coordinate 6,732 of CAZFQH010000160.1, forward strand.
TCCAACCGGGTTTTCGAACATGCGGGTCGCGAGTTCCATGTACAGATCGAAGATCTGGCCCAGGGCGATACCGTGGAGGTGCGCGTCTACGACAAAGGGGCGGTTCTCTTCGTGAAGCGAGTGGGCTATGCCGAAGCGGTCGCCGAAGCACCTTCGCGCAACGACGCCATCCGCGCCTTCATGGAGAAGACGATCCAGACCGTGATCGCCGCCATCGCCAAAGGCAAGATAGCGTAGGGGCGGCCACCCTGAACTCGTTGGCTGTTGGGGTGCCGCGGGCCTTGTGGTTGCCCTTTCCCGGGCCGCCCCTACACTTCGCGCAGGAGATGCCCCATCTTCCGCTTCTTGGTTTCAAGGTAGTGCCTTGAGATGTCGGTGGGTGAGATCTCGATCGAGACTCGCTCCGTGATCTCAAGGCCGTAGCCTTCGAGACCCACGAACTTGCGCGGATTGTTCGTCATCATCCGGAGCTTCTTGACCCCAAGTTCGGCCAGGATCTGGGCACCGATGCCGTAGTCGCGCTGGTCGGCCTTGAAACCGAGAGACTCGTTGGCCTCGACCGTGTCCTGGCCCTCGTCCTGCAACGCATAAGCGCGGATCTTGTGGATGAGGCCGATTCCCCGGCCCTCCTGGCGCAAGTAGAGCAAAACCCCCGCTCCCGCCGTCACGATGCGTTCGAGGGCGGTATCGAGCTGCTCGCCACAGTCGCATCGCCTTGACCCGAAGATGTCCCCGGTCAGGCACTGCGAATGGACGCGCACCAGCACGGGCTTTCCATCGCGAACATCGCCATGGACCAGAGCGATGTGCTGCTCACCGTCAACGATGCTTTCAAAGGCGTGAATGCGGAAAGCCCCGGCCTTCGTGGGCAGGTTCGCCTCGGTGATCTTGCGCACGAGGCGCTCGTGGTTCATCCGGTACTGAATCAAGTCCCGAATGGTGATCATGCGGATGCCGTGCTCGGCGCAGAACACCTCGAGCTGGGGCACGCGCGCCATAGTCCCGTCCTGGGCCATGATCTCGCAGATGACACCCGCAGGCCGGAGACCGGCGAGGCGGGCCAGATCGACCGCGGCCTCGGTTTGACCGGCGCGCACCAGGACCCCACCGTCGCGGGCGCGCAGCGGGAACATGTGCCCCGGCCGGGCCAGGTCCTCCGGGCGCGATGCGGGGTCGATGGCGGCCAGAATGGTGGTGGCGCGGTCCGACGCGGAGATGCCGGTCGTGGTCCCCTTCTTGGCCTCAATAGGCACGCAGAATGCGGTGCCGAATTTGGCCGAGTTGTCGTTGTCCTGGACCATCAGGGGGATGCGGAGTTCGTCGAGCCTCTCGCCGGTCAGGGGCAGGCAGATGAGGCCGCGCCCGTGGGTGGCCATGAAGTTGATGGTGTCCGAGGTGACCTTTTCCGCGGCGATCGTGAGGTCGCCTTCGTTTTCGCGATCTTCGTCGTCCACGACCACGACCATGCGTCCGGCGCGGATGTCGTCGATAGCATCTTTGATGAGAGAAAAGGCCACGTTTGTCTAGGTTCCTCTGGCGATTCGTTGAACTCGAAGGCGGATGGATGCTACTTCGGGAGGAGCTTCTCTACGTATTTCGCGATCATGTCGACTTCCACGTTCACCGGATCCTCCACATTGAGCCGTCCGAGAGTGGTCACGGCCAGAGTATGAGGAATCACCGCCACTTTCACTCGAGGCCCCGCAACCGCCGCGCAGGTAAGCGAAACCCCGTCCAAAGCCACCGAGCCCTTGTAGACGCAGTAGCGGGCGAGATCGGGCGGAA
>CAZFQH010000161.1:0-8507 GCA_964520805.1 uncultured Acidobacteriota bacterium
CGGTGGCACGTTCGCCCGGAGCCGATGAATTGACGCCCGTCCCATATCGGCTCTATTGGCGAAGGACCATCCCGAGGCTGCTGAACCCGCCCGATCGCGCGCTACCCCGCGGCCGCCGCTGCCGTAAGCGAACGAACGGACCGGCCGGTTGTCGAAGCCGAGGGCGCACCAGCCGATGGTGTGGTTCCACTGACCCACGGGCGAGGCCCAGGAAACCCAGGCCCCCGAGAAGCCCGCTTTGGGGAGCCAGTGCCAGCCCACTCGTGAGGAATATCCCCAACGGCCATAGTGCGAGGTGACGAAGCCCCACGGCTCGTCGGCCACCCAGGTCCAGCCGTAGAGGGTGTAGACCCAGCGGCCGTAGGTGTAAGGAGCCCAGTCGCGCCCCACGCGAGGCACATAGACGTATCCCTGGGGCTCGTCGTAGACCCAGGCCCCGTTCTCGTCGAGTTCCTCTCCGTAGGCATCGAGTTCGTCGGGCAGGCGCTCGTGGTCGCGAGTTCGGGCCAGCCGATTGAGTTCCGCCGAACGCAATTCGCACCAGCGGTCGAACTCGTCGGTGTCACCGCGACGGATGGCGTAAGGTCCATCGACCCGTCCGTCGGCGTAGCGCACACGATCCCCGGCCCGCACGGTCATTCGTTCGGTGCCGAGATTCGCGAGAATTTCGCCTTCGCTCACGGAAACAATCGTTTCTCCGGCGCTAACATCGACGCGAAAAGCCGCGGCGCCGGTTGTCGTGATGCTTCCTCCCGGCGCGCGGAATTCGAAGCCCGGCCCACCGGGACGGACTCGGGCCGCGAATGAACCGGCGAACACCCGAAGCCCCAGACGTTCGTCCTGGTCCGGGCCGCCCCGGCCCAGCGAGTCGACTTTGCTGCGGGGCGCGATCCAGAGAATCTCCCCATCGGCGAATACGATTTCGGCCCGCCCTGACTGGTCGGTCCAGACCCGGTCGCCGGGGAGGAAGGGCATGTTGAGGGTGGCCTCTTCGGAGCCCGCCTCGTCCGCCCTCTGAAGCGTGACCGCCCCCACGGTTTCAAGGAACCTGCCATCTCGGTAGCGGATCTCGGTTTCCTGCGCGGCGGCGAAGGGTGCTACGGCCAGAGAGAGGACGAAAACAAGGGCCGCCGAGGCTTTCTGGGGGGATAGGGGTGTCTTTGGACTCATGTGAGGGCCTCCTCGAGGATCGTCTTAGCTGAAGCAACGATCATGCCCAGATCCATTCCTCATCTAACCACCGGATCCAGTTCATTTTAAGGAGAAGCTCCCAACCTTGCCAAAGGGGTCAGTCGAACCCATTCGAGGACGTCAGCGTCTCAAGATGGTGAAGTCCTATCGGCGGTGCCCGAACCGGATCATCATCGAAGCGAAGACGCGGTTGTAGCGGATCTGACGGAAGCGACCGAGGTCGTTCTCATCAAATAGCCCATCCGCGGACCGTGACGCGATCACATCGCCCTGCTCGCGGATGTAGGCCACGTCGAAGAGCACGCCTCCCACGGTCACTCCGAAACCGGCGGTAAAGCCGGAGAACACCGGTTGGGTTTCCGGAACCGGGAAGCCGGGCGCGGCATCCTTTTCCTGAAGTCTCACGAGCACCGGCTGGCTGTCTCTGAAGAACCCCGCGCGAAGGGGCAGGAAGAGATTTCCAGAGGATCCAAGACGCAGAACCCATTCGGCCCCAAGACGGACCTGGCCGGTATCGACCTGACGGTAGATGCCCTCCGGCGCGGAAGGGACCTCTATTGCCGGAAACGGTCGTTCGTCGTACCGGTCCACCGGATCCACGGGGGATTCGCCCTCGGCAGTCGGCCGTCGAGCAAGGGAGAAGAAGTCCGTGATGGTCGCCTGAGACCAGGCAGTACGCGTGAAATCCGCCGACACCGTCAGCGTATTGGTAACCCGGTAGGAGGCGCCGAGACCGTAGACCCGAGGGAACCGGATCTGCACATCTCCTTGATAACGCACGAACTCCGGCTCGGCCTTGAGCCCGGTATCGCCGTCTATTGCAACGAGAAGGTCCTCGCGGACCTTACTCAATCGAACATCGGCGGCGAAGGGGGTTTTGTAGACGAGGCCGAGGTTCAGTTTTGATGTGGCGGCGATGAGAGCGCCCAGGTTGTAGTTGGCGCCCGAGATGTCCCAGGTGCTTGAGATTCGGCGGTATCCCCCGGTCCGCGCATCCGGCCGATTGACGACCTGGGAGAAGCCGTTGAACCAGGAGTTCAGGCTCAATCCCAGGCGGACCCTCGGGTGAATTTCGACTCCGGAAGAAACCGATACAGTATCGAACCCACCGTTTCCTTCCACCGTGAAATCTGTGGGAAGAATCGTGGGCGGCGCGCACCACGGGGACGCGAACTTGATGGAGGCGCAGTATTCGGGAATCCCCGGCGCGGCCTGGACGAAGCCCTTCACCCCCACCGGCCCCTCGCTCCGGCGGCTTCCGGTGAACGAGAAACTCCGCTGGTAGGAGGCCTGAATCGCAGCCGCGCGGCCCTGGATCCGAAACGGGTAGGCGAAACCCACGAAGTCCGCCACCGAACCGCGGAGCCGGTCGGTGGTCGTCACCGGCGAAGGCGGATCGCCCAGGTTGGCCCGGACTTCCCTTGGAACCTGTTGCGAAAAGTCGTTATAACCGCCGACCAGAGAGAACTCCGTTCGCCGGAGGTAGCTCAATCCAGCGGGGTTCCAGCTTGCCGCAGTGGCGTCGTCCGCCCGGGCCAGAAAAGCACCGCCCATGCCGAAGGCGCGGGCTCCCGACCCCACCACCACGTTCATCCGTCCATAGAAAGAGGCGAGTTCGTCCTGGTTCACCCGCGAGGTGTCCTGCGCCCACAACTCGCTGCCGCTCACGCCGATAAGGCCGAGTAGCACCGGCACCGCGGAAAATCTCTTCAGGGAGGTCGTCTTCACGAGTTGTTGGATGCAGTTCTTGTCCTGGACGGCGTCCAAGTCAGGATACACCGGCACGCCCCCGGCCTCCTTTGAGCGATCGTCGATTCAGAGCCCGAAGACGCTGGTAAAGTCCCGAGCGAGTTACCCTTGTCTTGACCGACGAACGCATCGAAACTGTTTCCTCTGTGGGGGAGCGCGCACTGATTGCGCGCCTGCGATCCCGTGTCTCGGAAACCGTCGGGGTCAGAGTGGGGATCGGCGACGATTGTGCACTCGTCGAAACCGCGGCCGCCACGCTGCTCACCACCGACAGTCTGGTTGAAGGCGTTCACTTCGATCGCGCCCTGACCCCGGCCCGGCTTTTGGGGCGCAAGGCGCTTTCCGTGAACCTGTCCGACATCGGTGCGATGTCCGGTGTCCCTCGCTATGCCCTCGTGAATCTCTGCCTGCCCACGGATTGCCCGGTGGATTTCTTCGATGGTCTCTATGAAGGTCTCATCGAGCGTGCGGCTGAAGTGGGCGTGGGCATTGTGGGCGGCAACCTCTCGGCCACGAGCGGCCCCATCACCATCGCGGTGACGGTCGTGGGTCTCGGCGACCGGCCCATCTTGCGGCGCGGTGTCCAGGTAGGCGATCTGGTTGTTATCACCGGCGGTCTGGGCGCCGCCGCAGAAGGCCTCCGCTTGTTGCGGGAAGGCGTACGTCTTGCCGACGATGGCGCGATTATCGATACCGGCATCTGGACACCCAACTCTGAGGCTCCGCTCGCGCGCTGTGTGCGCGCCCATCTTGATCCCACACCGCCCCTCGCCTTCGCCCGCGCCATGTCCGAAACCGCGGGCACGGTCCGCGCGATGATGGATCTATCCGATGGCCTGTCTCTCGATCTCATCCGCATGTGCGCGGAAAACTCGATAGGTGCGGTGATCGATCCCCTTGCCGTCCCGGTGGACCCCGCGGTGGCCATGATCGAACGCGCGCGCGGCGGCGACCCTCTGCCTTTGGCTCTCCATGGCGGCGAGGACTACCAGTTGCTGATGGCGGTGTCTCCCGGCAGCATTGATGCGGTGCGCGACCTGGCCTTCGTGTGGGATCTGCCCATCACGGTCATCGGCCAGTTCGTGGTGGGCGCACCGGTGGTTTCGGTTCAGGTGGGCGAGTGGATCGAGCCGCTTAAATCCCAGGGCTACGATCATTTCGGCTACCGCGGTTCTTCACGCCCCGCTTCTTCCTGACGTACGCCTGACCTGGTTCATGGCGACCATGCGTGACATCCTGAAGAAGCTGCTCCACCTGCAAGACCCCCCGCACCGCACCGCCATCGCCTTCGGAGCCGGGGTCTTTATCGCCTTCTCTCCCCTTCTTGGCCTGCATACCGTGATGGCGATCGCCACCGCGTTCGCCTTTGGATTGAACCGGGTGGCGGTGCTGGCCGGAGCCTGGATCAATGTGTGGGCCCTTGTTCCCTGCTACACCTTCGGAACGCTCATCGGGGCCCTGATGCTTGGGGTGGATGCGGGCGATCTCACCACCATCGACTGGGGCCGCGGAATCGGCGCCCTCGGTTCCACGCTGGGCACGCTCCTGTGGCCGTTCATGCTGGGCAACACGGTGCTTGGACTGGTGGCGGCGTGGCCGGCCTACGCGCTGGCACGGAAGTTTCTGGAATCCCGCGCGGGGCAGGCGAAAGACGTGCTCCCGACGGAGTGATCGATTCGCGGGTGCTAGAAGACGGGCCTTTGGTGGCCGGGGCCGAACAATCTTTCAACCGCGCGTCCGGCGCGCATCAGCGTGGCTTCCGCGAACATCGGACCCACGAACTGCAAGCCCACGGGAAGACCGTTCGAGAAACCACACGGTACCGAGATACCCGGAACGCCCGCCAGATTCGCCGGTACCGTGAAGACATCGGCGAGGTACATCTCGAGGGGATTGGCGGTCTTTTCGCCCAGCTTGAACGCGGTTGAAGGTGTGGTCGGGGTCGCGATCACGTCGCACGATGCGAAGGCCGTATCGAAGTCGCGTCGGATCAGGGTTCTCACCTTCTGCGCGCGGAGGTAGTAGGCATCGTAGTAGCCCGATGACAGGACGAACGTGCCGAGGATGATCCGGCGCTTCACCTCGGGACCAAAACCCTGATCGCGGGTCTCCCCGTACATGTCTTTGAGACTGCCGCGCGCGCTGGCCGAATCGACCCGCAGGCCGTAGCGGACCCCGTCGAAGCGGGCGAGGTTCGACGAGGCCTCGGCGGTCGCCACCAGGTAGTAGGTCGCGATCGCGAGCGGCGCGTTTTTGAGGACGACGTCCACAATCTCGGCACCGTCGCGCTCGAGGGCGGCGATGGTCTTGTCGAACTCGGCCATGACTCCGGCCTCGACACCAGACTCCAGGAACCCGCGGGGCACGCCGATTCGCAAGCCTCGCGTCGGCTGGGCGAGCGCGCCCACGTAGTCATCGACCGGCCGGGGGCTGCTGGTGGCGTCGTGGACGTCCTCTCCTGCGATCACCGAAAGTGCTATGGCTGCGTCTTCACATGAGCGCGCCATCGGACCAATCTGGTCGAGGGACGACGCGAAAGCCACCAGACCGTAGCGACTGACCCGGCCGTAGGTCGGCTTGAGACCGACTACACCACAAAAGGCGGCCGGCTGACGGATGGAACCACCCGTGTCCGATCCAAGGGCGAGCGGCGAGAAACCCGCGGCTACCGAAGCCGCCGATCCGCCTGAGGATCCCCCAGGCACTCGGGAAACATCCCACGGGTTGCGAACGGGACCGAAGGCGCTGTTCTCGTTGGAAGAGCCCATGGCGAACTCATCCATGTTGGCCTTGCCCATGACGATCGCACCGGCCTGACGGAGCTTCCGGATGACCGTCGCTTCGTAGGGAGGCTTGAAGCCCTTGAGGATCTTCGAACCGCAGGTGGTGGGGAGGCCAAGGACGTGCAGCACGTCCTTGATGGCGAGGGGCACACCCGCGAGTGGTCCTCCGTCCTCGCCATTCGCGATACGGGCATCCAGGGCTCTCGCTTCGTCGCGCGCGGCCTCGGTGTTGTGGGCCAGGAAGACCCCGATCGCGCTGTCCTTCGAGGCGATCCGGCTGATGTGGGCCTCGATCACTTCGACCGCCGAGGTTTTCTTTCCTTTGACCAGGGCGGCGATTTCCGCCGCCCCGATGGACGTAAGGTCGCTCATCCGCCGAGCACCTGGGGCACGCGGAAAAGGCCCGCTTCCTGATCGGGCGCATTGCGAAGGGCATCGTCGCGGGTGAGCTCATGGCGGGGCTCGTCGGGTCGGAACCGCTCGCCTTCGGTGGCGTGGCTCATGGGGGGCACACCTTCGAGGTCGATTTGTTCAAGCGCCTCCGCATACTTCAGGATCTCCGCCAGATCGTGAGCGAACTTCGGGATCTCCTCTTTGGACAGGGAAAGTCGTGCGAGGGCGGCGATATGGGTCAGCAGCTTGTCTTCGATCTCGGCCATAGAGCCCGCGTACTATAGCGGCCCATGACTCACGCTTCATTCGCCGGCGTGTCGATAGCGCCACGGGACCCGCGGCGTCTGATCACCGGACCCATGACCCTCGCCGGATTGGCCCTCGCGGCGGCCGCGTTGACCCGGCTCACCGGCCTCGATAGCGCCGGTTTTTCGTTCTGCTACTTCAAAGCGTTCACCGGCTACGCTTGCTTCACCTGTGGCACCACTCGGGCTCTGGGGCATCTGGCGCGTCTGGACTTGGCGAGTGCCTTCACGGTTCAGCCGCTCGTGACTTTCGCCGTTCTCGGGCTCCTGGCTTGGGCGGCACTGGACCTGGCTCTGCTGCTTTGGGCCAGGAGGATGGTGATCCGATTCGAAGGTCGCGGCGCGCACATCCTGTTCTTCGCGGGCCTGACCCTCGCCATCCTCAACTGGATCTACCTGCTGGCCAACGGTGTCTGATCAGATGCTGAAAACCTCGCGGAACCGGCGTTCCAGCCGGTCCTCGACATCCTCGACGCCGACCTCGTTCCCGAGGAGCCTGGCGAGCGAGGTCACTCCCTGGTCGCGCAATCCGCAGGGCACGATGAGTTCGAAGCCTGAGAGGTTCGTGTTCACGTTGAAGGCGAAACCATGGGAGGTCACCCACCGGGAGATGCGTACGCCGATCGCTCCGACCTTGTTCTCGCCCACGAAAACGCCGCTTTTCCCGGCGATGCGCCGGCCCGCGAAACCGTAATCGCCGCACACCCGGATCATCACTTCCTCCAGATCCCGGACGTACCGGTGGACATCCCGCTTCCCTTCAGGAATCTCGAGAATGGGATACCCGACCACCTGCCCCGGCCCGTGATATGTGACGTCGCCGCCGCGGCCCGCCTCGAAGAGCTCGACACCACGCGCTTTCAGAAGCTCTCCGGTGAGGAGGAGGTTCTCAGGCCGCGCGTTTCGCCCGAGCGTGACCACCGGGTTGTGCTCGAGCAACAGCAGCACGTCGCCGATGATCCCCCGTTTTCGTTCGTCGACGAGCCTCTCCTGCAACGCGAGGCCCGCCGCATAGGACAACCGGCCGAGACGGCGGACATCAAGAGGCGGTCTTTCGCCTCTTTGGGTCACGGCCGGAACAACCGGTGCGGTCGTACTAAAGAGCCGACTCGTCGAAGTTCTGGAGGCCGTTTTTGAAGTGGGCCATGAACTTGTCGGCCTCGGACCCGTCGATGATCCGGTGGTCGAAGGAGAGACAGTAGTAGGCCATGGTGCGGATGGCGATCGCGTCTTCGCGAATCACCGGCCGCTTCTCGATGGTGCCGACACCCAGAATGGCCACTTGAGGCTGATTGATGATGGGCGTGCCGAAGAGAGAGCCGAACGAACCCGGATTGGTGATGGTGAAAGTGCCACCCTGCACTTCATCGACCTTCAGCTTCTTCGTGCGCGCCCTTTCCCCAAGGTCGTTCACAATGCGGGCGAGGCCAAGGACGTTCTTCTCGTCGACGGCCCGGATCACCGGCACGATCAGGCCCCAATCGAGGGCCACCGCCATGCCGATGTTGATGTCCTTGTGGTACACGATGGTGTCGCCGTCGACGCGTGAGTTCAGGATGGGGAAGGCCTTGAGCGCGTCGGTGGCCGCCTTCACGATGAACGGGGTGTAGGTGAGCTTGACGTTGCTCCGCTCTTCGTAGGCCTGCTTGTACTTCGAGCGCAGCTGGGCCACTCGGGTCATGTCGACTTCCCAGACCGTCGACACGTGGGCTGAGGTGCGCTTCGACATCACCATGTGATCGGCGGTCTTCTTGCGGATCGGCGACATCGGGACCACTTCCACCCGCGCGCCGGTGGATTTCTGAACCGGCCCAGTCTGGCTGGAGGCAGGGGCCTGAGCCGCGGGCAGAGGCACCCCCACGGTTGCGGTACTGACCTCGGGAACGGGAGGAACCGCGGGGACGGGAGGCACTGCGGGAATCCGCGGCACCGGGGGAGGCATGACCGCCGGGACGGGAGGCGGCGCCACCTGGGCGTGGGCGGCCATCGGCAGAGCGGGGAGCACCGCAGGGGGCAAAGGAGCCGGCGCGGGACCTGGAGGAGGAGCGTAGGTGGCCGCAGGAGCGTCACGCCTTATCACGGCACC
>CAZFQH010000162.1:0-8484 GCA_964520805.1 uncultured Acidobacteriota bacterium
TCAAGACCCAGGATCTGGTCGAAGACATCGTGCGCGAAAACGCGCAACTGCGCGCCTGCCTGCGCGCCTTCGAGTCGTTGGGCGGAACCCCCCAGGAAGCCGACATCCAGGCGCGGCTGCGACGCTCGGAAGAGGACCGGATGGCCCTCGACCGCGATTTCGGCCAGTTGAAGGATGAGATGACGGAAGTCAAGTCGCAACTGACCGACTCATCGCAGCGCTTCTCGGATTTGAACGAGCAGGTGAACCTGCTCACCAACCTTCACGTAGCCGCCTCCCAGCTCCACGCCTCTCTCGACCACGCCGAGGTTCTGCGCTCAATCCAGGAAATCGCCACCAACCTGGTGGGTGCGGAGGCGTTCCATCTCTTCATCGTCGATGAGAAGACCGGGCGGGCCGAGCTCGTCCTCTCGGAGGGTCAGGAAGCCACGGCGAGCAGCATCGGTCGCGGAGAAGGAATCATCGGCACCTGCCTCGAAAGCGGCCTGCCTTACTTCGTCGCCGACACCCGAGTCGCCGAAGCGACGCCGTTCGAAGCCCCCCTGGCGGTGATTCCGTTCGACCTCTCCGGAGTGGTGGTAGGGCTTCTCTCGATCCACAAGCTGTTCCAGCAGAAGACCTCGTTCACCGAGCTTGACTTCGAACTGTTCCGCCTTCTTGGCGCCCAGGCCGCGACCGCGGTTTACGCCTCGCGCCTGCACATGACCTCGGAGCGGAAGCTAGCGACACTGCGGGGCTTCATCGACATGCTGAAGGGCCCGGCCGCCCCGCGCTGACCCTGGCAAGTGCGCACGAACGGGCGAACCCCTGGTTTTTTTGGTTTCGCTCTACTTCTTGTAGACCTCGACAAGCCCGATGCCCTGGAAGGCGCCCGCGCCACGAACGATCGCCGTGTAGGCGCCGGGAGCCAGAGTGCGAATGATGCCGGACTCCAAGGGGCTCGACGGCGCGTTTCCGCTCGATTGGATCGCGGCCATGTTCGGGGAGTTGACCCAGTTGTCATTCGATTCGATCGGTTCGGCGATGCCGGCCTGGTAAAGATCCAGGGTGGGATCCGGCAGAGCCCCTGGAACGTTGAAAGGGGACGAGCCCAGGGAAGGGCCCTTGGCGAGGACCAGGACCTGCTGGGCCGCTTCGCCCTGAATGATGAAGCCTCCGATCATGACCTGATCCCCGGTCAGCACCGGGCCTCGGGTTGAGATGTTCAAAAGGGGCACTTCGGGCTTGTCCAGTTCGAAGACCTCGACGATCGCGATTCCCGAAGTCTCACCAACCCCGGTGAGATGAACGGTGTACGGAACTCCCGGATTCACTGTGGTCAGGAGAGCCGCCTCCCTGGTATCGCTCGGGGCCTGGCCGGAAACGGTGATTTCGGTAGCGTTAGGTGCGGTCTGCCAGTTGTCGTTGAACTCGATCGGCGTCGCTCCGTTGAAGAGACGGATCGCCGGGTTGGCGAGCGTCCCAGGAACTCCGAGTGTGGCCATCGACGGACCCCGCCCGCGGATCACCACTTTTTTGGCGGCGGAGCCGCCGATGATGAAGCCGCCGATCATGATGTTGTCGCCGGTGCCGACCAGTCCGCGGGTCGAGATGTTCACGAGCCGGGGGATGGCGATGCCACTGAAGCCGGGGGTGACGCTGCTGGAAGCGCTCGAAGGAACGCTGTTGCCAATGGCGTTTGTGGCGGTCGCCGTGCAGGTCACGGCGGTTCCGTTGGTGAGCCCGGTGACCGTGATGGGCGAGGACGCGCCGGTGGCGCTCTTGCTTCCGCAGGTCGCGGTGTAGCCGGTGATGGTAGAGCCTCCGTTGCTCGCGGGGGCCGTGAACGCAACCGACACTGTTCCGTTGCCGCCCGTGACCGAACTGATGGCAGGGGCCCCCGGCACCGTAGCCCCTCCGGCCCCGCAGGCCAGTGAGTAGGTGCCCCGGATCAGGAAATTGGCGCCGGTCTCGGCGGTGAATTCCGATGTGCCGCCGTAGGCAACGTACGAACGGTTCGCCTGGGGCGCGGTGGTGTCGCGTGGCACCGACGTCCCCGCCGGGTCGATAGTGAAGCCAACCACGAAGTCGCCCGAGGTGATGGAAATGGGCGTGATGGCGTAGGTGTTGAATGCTCCGTTGGTGCCCGTGGTTGTGGCCGTGGTCTGGAAGGTGAGGCCGGCGACACTCGTGCCACCCGTCGGATTCGCGGCGGCGAGAACCGAAAAGGCGCGGCCGGCGGTGGCGTTGACCTGGATGGTCACCCCGGTCAGGGTCGCCGGGTAGCTCGGAGGAGTGAGGCGATTGGCCCAGAACACGGGGCCGCCGGTGGCGTCCTCGGCCCGGCCGTCATCAATGGCCAGTGCGATGGGGGTGTCGCAGGGGAGAAAAGTTCCGCTCTGGGCGTTCGCGCACGCGCTCTTGCTCACCGTGATCGGTCCTGGCGCGGTCCCCGACGGGACGATCAGCAAGGCCTGGGTGCTGCTCGAAACGGAGAACGCGCTTCCGGTGTCCACCGAGAACTTCACGATGTCCAGACCGAGCAGGCCGCTGCCCGAGAGAGTGACGGAACTGCCGGGAGCGGCCGAGGTCGGGTTGATGCCGGTGACCACCGGACATGCGATGGCGTCGACCACGAAGTTTCCGGATTGGGCCTCGGCACAGCCGGTACGCGTCAGCGCGATGGTTCCCGTCGCGGCTCCCGGAGGAACCACCGTGGTGACCTCGGTGTCGCTGACGATGGTGAACTTCGCCGACGCGTTCCCGCCGAACCGCACCGAGCTTACGCCTGCAAAACCGGAGCCGGTCAGCGTCACCGGAGTCCCCGGCCCGCCGCTCCCCGGATTGAGGGTGGAGACGGTTACGCAGGTGGGGGCGGTGCACGCGGTCGCATAGGTCGCGCGGATCATCAGGTTGCCGTCGCTGATCGTTGCGAAGGAAGTCAGGCTGCCGCCGGTATAGGACCTGATCTTGGGGCTCGCAGTGTCCGTCGGGATGAATTCACCGCCGGCCGTCGTGATGGAGAACCCGACGATAAAGTCGCCCGCGGTGATGGTGATTGCCGGCACCGGGTAGCTGACGGCCGCGCCATGCGCACCGAGGGTTGTCAGGGTGGTCTGGTAGGGGAGTGCGTTGATGTTGGTTCCGCCCGACGGATTGGCCGCGGAGAGGATGGTGAAGGCCTTACCGGCGGCGGGAGGAGACCAGAGTGGGTCGAACACAAGGGTCACCGCGGTCAGGGTAGCCGGGTAGGAAGTCGGCGTGATGCGGTTCACGAAATGCGTGGGGCCCGAGAAAGCGTGGTCGGCGGAGTTGTCGTCCAGTGAACCCGACTGGCTGCTGGCACATACCGTGAACGCAGGAGTCGCGGTCGCGGCGCAACCCGTCTTGCTGAGCGTGAGCGGGCCACTTGTGGCACCCGCGGGAACGAAGAGGCTGATCCGGGCGTCGCTGACCACGGTGAAAGTGGCGGCCCCACTGCCGGAGAACGAGACTCCGGTGACCGAAGTGAATCCCACGCCGTCGAGCAGAACCGTGGAGCCCACGGCCCCTGTCGAAGAAAGCATGCCGGAAACCGCGGGGCAACCGGTCCCACCGTTAATGGAGAAGTTCGCATCAGAGATGTCGAAGAAGATGTTGCCGGACGCTTCGACCTTCACCCTCGCCATTGCGGTGTTCAAACCGACGGGGACGGTCACGGATTCCGAGCCGTCGTTGGGGGTGGGCCCGGCCAGAAGGTAAGGGAAGGTCGAACCCCCGTCCACCGAGAGCCGGATGAGGACGTTCGTGGCGCTGACCGGAGCCGTCGCGGTCCCGGCGACACTCCAGGTGACGGAAGCAGTTCCTCCGGTTGTCCAACTGACGCTTCCGGTATTGGGAGCCGTGACTGCGAAAGGTCCAGAGTTCGCGTCAACGGCCAGCGTTACCTGGTCGTCGGCCACGCCGCCGCCCGACGCCCGGCTATCGCGAACCGTGACCCGGAAGTTCAGGGTGCGCCCGATGGCGGGCAGGCTCTCCGCGGTGAAGTCGGAGCCCGTCATGGTCGGAGGCACGTTCGCGTTGTTCAGGATGAAGGGCAGTCTCGGCAACGTCCGGGTCGGGTTTGGAGTCGAAGCGAAGGCCCGGAAAGTCGGCCTGGTGGTATTCGCGGGATCTGCGGCGTCCGTAAAGGAAGCGGCGGTGCCGTTTTGGGGGAATGAAGCGCCGCCCGCATCCACCTGTTCCCAGTTGTAGGTCAGCTTTGAGAAGTCTGCGGCATCTGGATCCGCGGCGGTGGCGGTGAGGGCGAAGGGCGTGCCTTTGGGAATCGTGCGATCGGGGCCGCCACTGACCGTCGGGGGTGCGTTGCCGGTGGCGCTGGTCGTGCCGCAGGTCTGACCGGCCAGATGGGCCTCCATCGCGGTGAAGCTTCCGTTGTGAAAGCGGCTCTTGTCGTAGCTGCCGATGTTGTCGGTGCCGCAGCCGCCGCCGTAGGACATGATCGTGATGCCGGAACCGGTTTCCACGGCGAAGCTGGCGGAACGATTCCCGGCGCACCCTCCTTGAGTGCCGTTGAAGGTGTGCGGGGCACCGAACTGGTGGCCAATCTCGTGAATCAGGACCTCAAGCGAACTGATGTCGCCCGCCGGGCCCACCACAGAAGAAACGCCGCCTCCTTTGGTCGGCGCCGCCGCGTTGTGGCCGTTGCATACGGCGGCAAGGTACGCCACCCCGCCCCCTCCGCCCGTGATGAGGACGTGACCGATGTCGAAGTTCGCGTTTCCGACCAGTGTTCCGAGAAGGGCGGGAATGGCGCCAAGAGCGTTGCTCTCGCTCGCGTTGTCGATCTGCGCGGGCGTGAGGCCGATGATTGAGGTGTTGTTGACGAGGGTGAGCCGGACCGAGAGTTCCCGCTCGTAGAACGCATTCACGCCATTCAGCCAGCCATTGATCGACCCCACCGCGGTAGACAGGCTTCCGTTGCCGAGTTGGGCGTCGCCCAGGTAGGCCTGAGTGGTGGCGATGGCAGCCCGGAAGATGCGCAGTTGGGATCCCACTGAAGTTTTGGCGGTGCGCGCCTCGGCCGGCCGACGAGGCAGAGCGACGGCAGCATCCTTGACTCCGCAAGTGAAGTCGGAACTTCCGGCCCGAAAGGCGGCACGGTGAAGGCCGGGGTCCTGGATATCCTGCGGAGCGAGGCTCACGCTGTAGTCACGGCCGAGAATCAAGCCGGAGAGACCCGAAGGAGACCATCCGAAGCGCGCGGTCGCCGCAGGATCGTCGATGCCCTGACCCGAGTAGCTCTTGATCTCAGGGAAGCGGGCGGCGAGCGCGGGTTCGAGGAGGTTCGACTCGACCACGCGGAAACGGGCGAATCCGCCGGTGGGCAGGGGAAGATGCACAATTGTGGAACTGTCTTCCGGACGCGTCTCGGATTCGAGGGGCGCGCTTCCGATCACCGCGTTCATGCGGTTCGCATCCAAGTGGAAATACGCGCCGCTGCTCACTGCGGGTCGTTCCGCGCCTTGTCCCGTTTCGGCTCGTCGCCAGACGCCGTCGGCCGAACCCGCGGGGTTTTCCTGAGCGGTCAAGAACCCCGAACCGCAAAGCAGAACCGTGAGGGCCAAGCTGCGGGTGGAGCGTGACCAGGCGGACTGGCGTTTTCCGCCTTGAAGTGGTCGATTCATGGTCGTCTCTTGCGCCTCATTGGGGTTGGTGATGGGTCCCGCGCTCAGGTGCGGGGAAGGAGTTCGAGGATGCCGGTGCTGACCTCTTGCAAGGGGAGAATCCTCGATGCCGCGCCGAGGGCGATCGCCTCTTTCGGCATGCCAAAGACTACGGAGGTGCTCTCATCCTGGGCAATAGTCTGCGCGCCGCGGGCTTTCATCTCATGAAGCCCCACGGCGCCGTCCTTGCCCATGCCGGTCAGGAGGACGCCCACGCTGCGGGGACCGAAGGTCTCGGCGACCGAACGGAAAAGAACGTCGACGCTCGGCCGATGACGATTGACGGGAGGCGCCGAGTCGACTCGCACCACGAATCTGGGTCCGTCTCGGACCACGGAGAGGTGCTTGTTCCCGGGAGCCAGAAGGGCGAGTCCTTGCCGCACCGGGTCGCCGTCTTCGGCCTCCTTCACCTGCATTGGAGACAAGCCGTTAAGCCGACCCGCGAAGGCTTTGGTGAATCCCTCCGGCATGTGCTGGACCACGAGGACGGCCGGAGAGTCGCGGGGGAGAGATCCGAGCACGATGGCGAGTGCCTCGGTTCCTCCGGTCGAAGCGCCAACGGCCACCACCCAGGAACTGGCCACGCCCTTGGCGATCTCGGTGACCGGAGGCCTTGGGGTGCGGATCGAGGCCCGACCGCGTTTCGAGAGGGCGGCCGCGCGCACGGTGTCGACGAGCAGGGACGAGGTCTCGCTGAGGAAGTCCTTGACCAGCAGGCGCGGTTTGGGCAACACGTCGATCGCCCCACGGGCCAGCGCTTCGATGGCGACGGCCGCATCTTCACCGGCACGGGCGGAACAAATCACCACGGGAATGGGATCGGTGGCCATCAGCCGGGTGAGGAAGGTGAGCCCGTCCATTCCGGGCATCTCGATGTCAAGGACGATGACCTGGGGTCTTCGGATCGCAATTCTTCGCTCGGCGATGAACGGGTCGGCAGCGAGTGCTACCTGGAACTCGCCGGTACGTTCCAGCAGCTCCTTGAGGGTCTGCCTCACCAGCGCAGAATCGTCGACCACCAGGACATCGATCATGGCCGTGCGTGGAGCGGCTTTCGGTAAATGGCGGGTTTGACTGGCCGCTGGCCTTCAATCACCCCGACCAGGCTTTCGGCGTGGCCCACGAAAAGGAACCCGCCGGGCTTGAGGGCGCGCCACATCTGATCAATGACCTGCCGTTTGGTCTCACGCGGGAAATAGATGAGAACGTTGCGGCAAAGGATGAGGTCGAAATGCGACGCGGGTACCGTGGGAGCCATCAGGTTCATGGCTTCGAAGCGAATGAGGCGCGCGGCCGAGGCACGCAGGCGGACCTGGTTCTTGTCGATTTCCTCGAAATGCCGTAGATATGGGGCCGGCACGTCTTTCGCGCGGGCGATGGGAAAGGTGAGCGTGCGGGCGGCGGTGAGGGCCCGGGTCGAGAGGTCGGTGGCGAGAATGCTGATCCGATAGCCCTCGTGGGCCGGGAATCGGAGGTCAAGAACCGCGGCGAGGCTTGCCGGTTCTTCACCGGTCGAACACGCGGCTGACCAGATGCGGAGCCCGCGGTCGAGGGTGGTGCTCGCCTCTTTTCGCCACATGGGAATCATCGTCTGCTCCAGATAGTCGAACTGCCAGCCCTCACGGAACAGGCGGGTTTCGTTGGTCAGCAGACGATCGATAAATTCGGAGATTTCCTTGCCGGGGTTTTCGTTGAGGTGGGCCAGGTATTCGCGATACGACTTGACTTTGAGTTCGCGGAGCCGCCGACCCAGACGGGCCATGACCAGGGCACCCTTGGCTTCCGTCAGGTGCACGCCGGTTTCGCTCTCCATGAGCTTGCGGATCTGATCGAACTCGCGCGCGCCCAGTTCGGGAGGAGCGTTCGGATCCTCGGGCATCCCGCCATTCATCGCTTTCAGACCGCGGAACGCTTCTGGCGGGAAGGCGACGGAGCGGGCATCTAGCCGTGGCTTTCGGCGGCCAGGTCGCGAATCGAGACCTGCTCGTTGAACGATAGAACGTGGTCGATGTCCAGAGCCAGGGCGAAGCCTTCTTCAAGCCTGAACAGGCCCTGCAGGAACTCGACCCGGATCTGCGTGCCGACGCTTGGCGGCGGCTCCAGATCCTGAGGGCGAAGGTCGTGAATCTCGCTGACCTTCGTGGTTATGAGTCCCAGGATCGCCGCATCACCATCAAGGTCGACATCCACAAGCACGATGCACGTCCACTCGTCGGGCACGCTCGCCGGTTCCGCGAACTTGACCGCGAGGTCCATGACCGGAACCACCCGGCCGCGCAGATTCATGACCCCGTTGACCCAGGGAGCGGTCTGGGGGACCGGAGTGGGGGCCACGTAGCGAATGATCTCCAGAACCTTGGTGAGCGGGATGAGGTACTGGCCCTGGCCGATCTGGCAGCGCAGCATAGAGGTGACGGTTTGCGCCACCGACGGCGCCGGAGCGGTGAGCGATGGGCGGGTCAGAGTCATTGGCTTGCGGTTCTTTCGAAGTTCGTCAGGACGCCTGCGTCGCTCGCAGCGCCAGGGTCCGCTTCATGATGTCAGGAACGTCGAGGATCAGTCCAACATAACCGTCGCCAAGAATGGCTGCGCCGAAGATGCTGGTAGCGCCCCGCAGCGCCCGGCCGATGGATTTGACCACGATCGGAGCGTCGCCGATCAGCGCGTCCACGATCAGGCCCAGCCGATGGCCCGCGTGTTCGACCACCACAATATGGCGGTCGAGCGTTCCCTTGGCCCCGAGGATCTGCTCGCCCAGCTTCAGGACCGGAAGCATGCCGCCTGGGAGGGTGAGCAGGCC
>CAZFQH010000163.1:0-8448 GCA_964520805.1 uncultured Acidobacteriota bacterium
GTGCTGGGTCCCTCGGGTTCGGGGCTGGCGATTCCCGAGGGAGCCCTGAACGGCGGGACTCGGTTCAAGCTCGACTTCCTCGACCCTGCGGCCTTGGAGCAGCGGTTGCCCGGGCAGCAGCCATCGTTCGGCCTCGATGCCGCCGGGCAGGCGATCAGCCACGTGGGAGGTGCCCTTGAAGTAGAGGTCACCGCTGGCGATCTGAGGTTCGCCAAGGAAGTTGAGCTCGTCTTCCCGATTCCCGCGAATCTCCCGCCAGGAGTCGATCCGAAGGCCGCCTTCTACTACGTGTATCAACGAGTCGAGGGTCCCTGCTCCAACAACCAGACGACCTGCGCGGAGAGCGAGAGGGAGTACTTCCTGCGCACGATAGACCATGCTTTCGTGCAGTGCGAGAACGGAGAAGCGGCTTGCGCCCCCGCCCGACTGCGGGTGAGAACGGCGTCGCCTCCTTTCAGCGGTTTTGACGGCGCCCTTTCCTTCGGCCCCCTTGGCTCGTTCTCGCCGGTGGGCATCTCGATGAACATCCTCATTTGGACGCTGAACCAGCTCACCCCCGGCGTGCCGCTCTCCGGCGTCATCACCGGCTACGTGTATCAGCCTGAGCGGGTGCGCAATCCGAATGGCCTAGACACGCCAGTTTTCCGACCAGTCGCAGGAGCCCGCGTGAGCGGTCATGATGCCGGGGGAGCCGCGTTCACGAGCGGTTCTCAAGTAGAGGCCATCACGGGGGCCGATGGGCGCTACACCCTCTTCGATCCGCGGTATGTAGGCGGTCCGTTCACGATCTCGGCGAATTTCGTCGATCCGAATAGTCTGGAGCTCCGCAGCACGAGGGCTGTCGGATATGAATCCGATCCTCAGGACTCGGCCTCCATCGAACTCGTCCCGCCGGCGCTGCGACAGTATAGGAACCGCGCGGTTCTGAACCTGAGTTTTCCGAGCGTCGAGCCGCCGCCTGTTCCGCCCGCGATTGCCATCTCGGTATGCGAGGTTGCGACGGCAGGGTGTCTGACGAGGGACAGCCTGGTCCTGATCGGGCGGAGGCTCCGTATCCGGGCCTCGGTCACGGCCGAGAGTGGCGCCACGATTACCGATGGAGAGGTCAATGGGTCGCCTGTAAGCGTCGTCGTGCAGCCCTCGCAGGATCCGTCCATCAACCTCTATGACCTTCGGGTGGTGGACGCCTCCGGCGGTGGCACTTTCACGCCAGTGTCCCCTGGGTCGCTGGTCATTCGCGTGAAGGCCCTCACCCGAAACAACGACGTTCGCGTCGAAACATTCACCCTCCGTGTGATCGGAAGTTCGGGTGCTATCACTGGGCTTCCCGACGAAGCGCCGGGCCTGATTACCAGGAAGACCCGGCCCCAGGATGGGGCCGCGAACGTCTCGGTGGCGAATCTCCACCCGGAGATCTACTTCACGGAGCCGGTCCGAAACCTCGTTCCGGGCACGACTATCGTCTTCGAGCAGATCTCGGGAGAAGACCCAGGGGAAGTTCCGTTCACTCTAATTGGTGTGAGTGTGGGGCCCGGGGATGTGCCAGTGATTGTCTCGCAGGTTTTGCCCACCACGCTCCTCACCTCCATCACACTTAAGCCAACACGGGGATTGAAGCTAGGGGTGTCGTATCGTATCCGCCTCACCTCGGACATCTTCGATACCGACGATCCGGTCAGGACACTGGCGCCGGTAGCTGTCACTTTCAGCACCTTCCAGCCAAGAGTTCAAGGAACTGAGGGTGGTGGATTTGCCTCTCCGGGCATCGGCATCGTGGGGGACCTCGCCTTCCTGGTTCGTAACATGTTCTACAACGGCTACGTGTCGGTCTGGGATGTTGAGGACCCAGTGGCTCCGAGGAACCTGACCACGTCCGCTCTGCTCGTCGCCCCACGCCCGATCGATGTATCCGCGGACCCTGCGGGTGAACCGGTCGCGGCCGTCTCGGTTGTGTCAACGAACACGTCCAAGCCATCGAGCGTGGTTCTAGTGGGCGCCAGCGACCCCACGAATCCTCAACTCCTGGGAGCGGTCACGGTAGCGGGTAGCGCCCACGAGGGCTTCATTAGTCGCAGCGCCTTCCACAGGGGCTTTGTGTACCTGGCCACCACAAAGAAGGGGATCCAGATCGTGGATGTTGCTCGCGGGATGAACGTGACGAATCCTGCGACGAATCTCCAGGCGCGCATCGGCATCAACACCAACGGCCGGGGCTACGGGCATGCCGCCCTGGTCAGCACTATCCCCTACCCCCAGCTGCAGGGCAGCGATCGCCTGATTCACATGGCCGATATCGTCGCCGCCGATATCCAGGGCCAGGCCCTCGTAGCCGCCACCGGTCCGCTGCCTCTGCTGCTTGTCGACCCCCAATTCGGCCAAGTGAGTGCGCACTGGCAGCCCGATGCTAAAACGGTGCGGGTTGATGATCCAGGGAATCCCGGCCAACTCATCGACGCCGCAATTGGCCAGGGGTACGCATTAGGGCTTGGCCGGATCGGTGCCTATGACCTTGCCGTGGTCGTCGTCATGGTCAAAGTGGCCGGAGCCACCAGGATTCGGCTGATCACGGTCAACGTGCGAAGTGCCTCCAGCCCCGAAATCCTCGGAAGCGTTGACCTGAACCCGGCCGGGAGCCCGATGGACGTGACGCTCCGTGGAACTACCGCGATCGTTACCACGCAGCAAAACTACAGCGACGGCGAAGCCATAATTGTTGAGCTGGTCGACCCGTTCAATCCCTATGTGAAGGGCCGCCTGGCCGGAGCCGGCGGTCGCGCGGCGGTGAACCAAGATGGCCGCGTGGTAACCACCGGCAGCTCACCCTTTGGCGGCGGCGAGACGCCTATCGGGGGCGTTCGCTCGCTAGTCCTTGAATCCGCCTGTGTGAGCTTGGGCGGCCTCCAAACAAAACGGGTGGTTCAGTACCGCATCTTCGACCCAGCCACGGGCGAGCGCCGTGCCGAAGAAGCGAGGATCGTCGTCACCCTATGCCAGCGTTCTGAAGTCACGCTACTGGTCGACGAACTGCCTCTCAGCACGAGGGTCGATGGCCTCGCGATCCAGTCGCTGAACCGGCTGGACCTGGCCGAGGGTACCCACAGCTTCCTCGTGCCTGCAGATTTCCTGCCGGACATCGAGGCCGAGCGTCGCTTCACCGTGACGATCAGGAGCGTGATTGACGAGGTGGAAAGAACCATCGACGGCGTGGTCGTCGCGGACATCCGGAATCGCCCCATGCTCCCGGTGTCCCACACCTTCGTGAAGGGCGTCGACCTGTTCGACGGCCATCTTTCCCTGGGCACCTCGGATCTGAGCATCAAGGGTCGGCACCTCGCCATCGACGTCTCCCGAAGCTACTCCAGCGCCGGTCTTGGAGAAGGACGATCAGGCTGGAACTGGTCCTATGACGGCGTGATCAGCCGCACCGGCGGCATCTACAACGTGATCACCGCGGACGGCAGTTCCCAGGGTTTCACAACAACAGATGGTCAGAGATTTGTCCCCCAAAAGGGCTATCACTCCAGACTGGAGCGAGGCGGAGACGGCGAATTCGTCTTCATCGACAAGGCCGCCAACCGTCACAGCTTTATGGCGAACGGCTCGGATACCTGGGAGAGCGGACCCTGGTCGCTCCGGTCGATCACCGAACCGCACGGGGACATGCTGAAGGTCGCCTACAACGCCTTCGACAGGGTTGAGACGGTGAAGGAGTTCTGGGCCAACACCTCGGACCCGAAGTCGACAGTCATCTTCATGTACGAGCCTTTCCGTTCAGGTCCGGTGGGCGAGAGACCAGATCCCAAGGACGTCGCTCTCAGCAGGATCGTGGCGACCGCCGATTTCCGCCAGATCAACCTCACCGTGGACTACGAGCACAACTCCAATGGCGAGTTGCGGCGAGTGACGCGGCCTGGCCGCAACATCAGCAACGGCCAGGACGCTGTCGATCAGACCTGGGAGTACGTCTATGCGCCGGCCGAAGGCCGGGACGCCAATCGCCTAGAGCGAGTGATCGATCCGGATGACCGGGTGACGCGCTACACCTATACCGAGCATCCCTACTCCGGCTCCGAGGGTGACGTCAGCGACCGGCCGGAGTTCATCGAAACCGTCGTCCAGATACCCGGCGGAGGAACGCCTGACGTCGTGACGCGGTTCAGCTACGGTCCAAGGTCTCGTGACGCCGAGTCAGTGACCACCACGGTAACGGATCCCCGTTTGAACGCCACCACGTACACCATGAACCGGCATGGCGGGGTCACCCTCATCGAAGAGCCGCGTTCGCGAACCACCACCATCGACTGGTTTGTGGACGATGCGCTCAAGCAAAGGGAGACCCTCCCGGGCGGCATTCTCAAGGAGTACGAGTACGACGGCAACGGAAACATGACGCTGGAGAAGACCACAGGTGTGGGCGGATCACTTGCGACCGAGGTGGCTTTCGAATACGACCTCAACTTCAGCAAGCCCCTTTCGCATTCCGACCCCGAGGGGCGGACGACAGTCTGGACCTACGATCTGACTACGGGCGATGCCCTCACAATGCAGAATGCCCAGGGCGACGTCACCTCGTACGCCTACGATTCAGCCACGGGTCTCCTCCAGTCTGAGACCGATCCCAGGGGTGTCCTCACCGTGTACAGCCACAACGGGTCGACGGGCCAGTGGACGCGGAAGGTCTCGACCGGCTCTGGCCTCAATTCGGTCACGGCCGAACGGACGGTCGACCATCGCGGTCGAGTCACCTACGAGTCTGACGGCCTCGGAGCGGCTACCGTCACGGAGTACGACGGCCTCGACCGACCCCTCGTGGTTCGCAGGATAGCCCGCGTCCAGCCCGGCCCACCGCCCGAGGAGTGGGACGAAGGCGGCGAGGTCACGCGGATCCGCTACACGCCCGGCGGGCAGCCGAGGACGATCACCAACTCCCTGGGCGCGGTCACGACCAACACCACGGACGGGATGGGCCGCGTCGTTGACACGGCGATGCCGGTCTCCGGCGAGACACCCATGATCATCGCGACCCACACCCGCTACGACGGCAATGGCAATGTCATTCAGACCACTGATCCGCGAGAAGTCGTCCGTCGGTTCGTCTATGACGCCCTCAACCGATTGACCGAGGTTGAGATCCAATCTGGCCCGGAGGCCGGTCCTATGGGGACCATTGCCAGCTATACGTACGTTGGCTCTACTGACGCGAAGCAGACGGAAACCGATCTCTCGGGTCGTACTACGACCTTCGTCCACGATGGCCTCTTCCGTGTGAAGGAGCGCCACGCCCCCGAGCCGGGATACATCGACAAGTTCGATTACGATCGGGTGGGCAACGTCGTCCGGCAAGAAGACGCGAACGGCCGGGTCACGAAGACCGACTACGACTCCCTGAACCGCGTGAACCGCGTGACCCGTGACTTTGGCGGCCCCGCCGAGTTCTTCATCGAAACGAAGTATCAGGAGTCACCGACCTCCCACATGTTCAAGACAGAGGAGTTCGACTCGCAGACGGGTCTCCGTGTGCGGTATGCGAGAGACGTCGCTGGGCGCGAAACCGTCCGAGCGGACCTGCTTGAGGGCGAAGGCAGCGTCGAGGGCAGGGCCGCCACAGCGATCGGCCCCGGCGCGGACGAGGTCAACGGCTATCTCCTCCACCAGTTCCCCACGCCGCCCACGGCCGCGGTCCGGTATCTCTGGGGGACCGGCTACTATCCCCCGGGGACACTTGGCGAGATCGGCAACGGCGCGCAGAACCGGATCGTTATCGAGCCCTCGCCCGCTCGCGCTGGCTATGTCGGCGTGGACGGTTTGGGGCGAGAGGTCTTCAGCCAGCAGATCCCTCTGAGGGCGGCGACGACGAAGTACAACGGCCTCGGTGGCAAGAAGGAACTCGTCGATCAGAACGGGAACGTCACGAAGTGGGAGTACGACACCGCGGGACGACTGGTCAAGATGATCGACGCGGCGAATAACGTCGCCCGCTACCGGTCGGACGCCTCGGGGAATCGGGTTGAAGAGAGAGATCGCCGAGGGATGAAGAAGACGTTCGGGTACGACAACCTCAATCGCCTCATTCGGACCAGCGTCGCAGGCAGTCTCTCCGAAAACCCCTGGTCTGAGTCCACCGACTACCAGGACGCGTCTCTCCAGCGCCGAGTAACCGACGCCCGAGGGACGGTCACACTCATCTCGACTGACGGCCTCGGCCGCCCGCGCACCATTACTCAGATGGGCACGGAGAATGGGGGAGGGAATCGCACTCGCGAGATCACCTATGAAGGAGCGAACAAGAAGGCCGAGAGCGACTGGCTGGGAAACGTGACGACTTTCGAATACGACGGCCTGCACCGCGTGACGAGGACGATCGATCCTGCCACGTTTTCCGCTCAGGCGGTCGAGACGACCTATGGCCGCAACGGGGAGAACCGGACACGGGTCAAGGACCGTCGAGGGAACGTGACGGTGACACAGCTGGACTCGCTGGGGCGGCTGGTTTGGGTGCGGAAGGGCGCTTGCGAGGCCGGAACGGAACCTGAGGTGCGTGTTCCGCCTCTCGTCGAAGGCCTCTGCGAGCTCGTGGAGCGGCATGAGTACGATGGAAGCTCGAATAAGGTGCTAACCGTTGACGGGCGAGGCCGCAAGACCCGATGGGAGTACGACGCCAGGAATCAGCTGGCGGCGCGTGAGGAGGGCTTCGAGGCACCGCTCGCTGCCGACCGCTCCATTGCGAGATTCGAGTTTGACGATGGAGGCCGGCTGGAGCGAGAGTTCCGAGGGCGTGTAGACGCCGACGCGCCCGCCGTCTCCTATTCCTACGACCGACTGAACCGCGTGGTGGGGGAGAAGAATGGGGAAGGGGAAGAAACGGTTTATGGGTACGACGGGGAAGGGAATCGCACGAGCGTAACGCCGCCCGGTCAGCCGGCGACGATTTATGGGTATGACGAGCTCGGGAAGCTGACCAGCGTCACGCTCCCGGCCACCGAGGATCACGCCGCCGCAGTCACGCTCTTTACCTACGATGAGGCCCGCAACAAGGAATCGCAGATCGACGCCAGCGGCAACGCTACGACCTACGAATACGACCGCGCCGACCGCCTGACGTTAACGCTGGAGCCGGGCAACCGCAGCACTACGGTGGTTTACGACGCGAACGGCAACGCCCTCAAGATCACCGACCCGAAAGGCCAGACCGCAACCAGCCTCTACGACGAGCTGAACCGGAAGACGAGCACGACGTATGACGAGAATCCGGGCGCGCCATCCACGGCCTGGAGAGAGGTGAGGAGCGAGGCACTCGAGTACGACCGAAACAATAATCCGACCGCGTCGCACCGCTTTGTGGCCTCAGGGACCGACCCGCCGCAGGATCACGCGATCATCCGCACCTTCGATTCCCTCGACCGCCAGCTCACCGAGACCACGACACTCCCCGACGGCGGCACGAAGAAGCTCGCTTACGAGTACTACGCGAACGGCACGCGCAAGGCGGTGATCGACCCGGACAACCGCCGGACGAATTACGACTACGACGCGCAGAACCGAGTCGCGACCATGGTCACCGACGCGGGCGCCTCGGTGACCTCCTACAAGTACTTCCCGGACGATCTGGTGAAGGAAGTGGCCCAGCCGAACGGCATGAAGGCCACGAGCACCTACGACAAGGCGGGCCGGCTCCTCACCCTCACCAACACCAATGCCAGCAGCGCCGTGGTGAGCCGCTACGTCTACGAGAACCAAGACGGCCGAGGGAACCGGACGAAGCAAACAGAGACGAACCCCTCCGTCACTGCCCCCGGCGGCCTCGCGGCCGCGGAGGTCACCCTCTACACCTACGACGCTGCGAATCGGTTGAAGTCGGTGGCGTACCCACAAGATGCCACCTACCCGCACGGCCGCCTGGCCACCTACACCTACGACAAGGTAGGCAACCGCGAACGCGAGGTGGAGACCGTACCACCCGACGCCGCCCAGAACGCAGGCGCGACCATCTTGGAACGCGCGGGCACCTTCAACGAGAGCAACCGCCTCACCGCGCTGGACGTCGTTTCGGTGACCGACAACCTCGCCATCTACAACCCAGCCGCGGATGGCCCTGGCGGCGACCCAGCCTCGCCGTCCGTCAGCGCTGCTAAAGCGGCGATCCACTCATCCCTCGCGCTTACCTATGACAGGAACGGCAACGAGGTCAGCCGCTCCGCGGTGCCGCTCGGCGGTGGCGCCACAGTCATTACGCAATCCACCTACGACCTCACCGACCACCTGGTCGAGCAGACAAGGACGGTCGATGAGGGCGGCGAGGGAGGTGCGGTCGATGCGACCGACATCATCGCGCGCCACGAATACGACGCCGAGGGAAGAAGGACGAAGAAGATCGGAGAGGATGGCATTCGCCAGTTCCTCTACGATGACACCAGCCTATTAGCCGAGTACGACACCAACGGAAACGAG
>CAZFQH010000164.1:0-8441 GCA_964520805.1 uncultured Acidobacteriota bacterium
TCCCCATGCTGACCATGCTGGGCGCGGGCGAGATCATCTACCGCAAAGGAATCGAGACCGGTCGCATCGTGTGTCTGTTCGGCTTTTGTGAAGTGCTGCCCGATCGGGTCTACATCATGGCCGAAGGCGGCGAACACGCGGGCGAGATCGACGTGGCCAAGGCAGAACAGGCGCGGGCCCAGGCGAAAGAACGCATGAAGATGGTGAAGGACGAGGAAGGCTTCAAAGAGGCTCAGGCCGACTACGTCAAGGCGGTGGCCCGACTTTCCACCGCCTCCCACAACAAGGGCGCCTGAGCGCGAGGTCGCAGATCCTCGCCCAGATTCAGACGCTTTTCCGCTACCGGGCTCTTATCGAGAGCCTCGTGTCGCGCGAACTTAAAGCCCGATACCGAGGGAGCGTCCTCGGTTTCGTGTGGAGCTTCATCAATCCACTGCTCCACCTCCTGACCTACGGTGTGGTTTTCGCCTATGTCCTGCCCGGTCAACGACCGCAGGAGATGGAGCCGTACCTCCTCTTCTTCGCCTGTGGAATCCTCCCCTGGAGTTTCTTTCAGGCTGCGGTTCTCGAAGGCTCAACGGTTCTGGTGAGCAGCGGCGGGCTGCTCAAGAAGGTCCTTTTTCCCCCGGAGATTCTGCCCACGGTCAGCGTGATTACGAATCTCTTCAACTTCCTTTTGTCCCTGCCCATTCTTTTCTTCTTCGTGATTTGGAACGACAAGCTGTCGCCCGCGGCCCTGTTGTTCCCGCTTCCTCTGCTGATTCAACTGGTCCTGGCCCTCGGGCTTGCGCTCGCACTTTCCGCACTTACTGTGCACTTCCGCGACCTCTCCAACATTCTCGGCCACCTGTTTCACCTTTGGTTCTTCGCGTCGCCGATCCTCTACGTTTACGGCACGGTTCCGGGAGGCACGTTCCGGTACGTTCTTCAGCTGAATCCCATGACCCACATCATCGTGAGCTATCAGCAGATGCTCTTCGAAGGCCGGTTTGACCACTGGAAGGGACTCGGTGCCTCGGCACTCGTGGCCATCCTCGTATTCGCATTCGGCTGCTTCCTTTTCGACCGGCTTCGCGACGCCCTCGCGGAGGAACTGTGACCGCACTCTCGTCTGCGGGGAAAACCGCCGCGATCGCCGCTCGAGACCTCACCAAGGTCTACCGGCGCTTCCTCCACAAGAATCAGTTCACGACCCTCAAGAGCGCGATTGTCTCGGGTTCGCTCATACGAGACCTGAGTCCGAGCGACCTTTTCACCGCCCTCGACCACGTTTCGTTCGACATTCCCCGCGGCTGCACCTACGGAATTCTGGGCGAGAACGGCTCGGGCAAATCCACGACGCTCAAATTGCTTTCGGGCATCACCAAGCCCTCTAGCGGAACCCTCACCGTCGCGGGCCGCGTGTCTGCTCTCATCGAACTGGGTGCGGGGTTTCATCCCGAGATCAGCGGCCGCGAAAACGTCGCGATCAACGGGGTGATGCTCGGCTTGACCCGCGCCGAGGTGAACCGGCGGTTCGACGAGATTGTGGAGTTTGCCGAGATGAAAGACTTCATCGACGCCCCGGTCAAGACCTACTCCTCCGGCATGTACGCTCGACTCGGTTTCGCGGTGGCCATCCATGTCGATCCCGACATTCTGCTCATCGACGAAGTTCTGGCGGTGGGCGATGAGGCCTTCACCCGGAAGTGCCTGGAGAAGATCGGGGAATTTCGCAGACGCGGCAAGACCATCGTCATCGTCACCCACAGCCTCGGCCTGGTCGAGAAGATGTGCGACGAGGCCCTGTGGCTGCGCAAGGGCAAGGCAATGGATTCGGGTGACCCGAAACGGGTGGTCGACGCCTACCTCAGCTTCGTCGCCGGGCAGGAGAACGAACTGCTCGGCAAACGCGAAAACCGCGAGGCGGGATCGAGCAACGAGAAGATCCATAACGAGGCCCCCGAGGAAAAGCGTCGCTGGGGCAGCGGCGAGATCGTACTCCACGAAGTCCACCTGAAGGACATCGAGGGTCGCGCGGCCCACGTCTTTGTGCCCGGAGACACCCTGAGAGTCGAAGTCAGGGGCGAGGCAAAAAGCGAAGTCGAGGATTTCGTCTTCGGCGTGGGGATCTTCACCACGGACGGCGTCTCCGTCTATGGAACGAACACCCATATCGAGGAGTTCAGACCAAAGCGGGTCGAGGGGCACTTCGACCTCACCTTCGAGATCCGCGACCTTCGCCTGGTGGAGGGCAGCTACATAGTCGACATCGCCGTGCATCGGAAGGACGGGACACCCTACGACTATCACCGTGGGCTCTATTCCTTCCGCGTTCGGAGCCGGGTCAAGGACGTCGGGGTCTACCGGCCCCACCATCGCTGGACCTTCTCGCAAAACCTCCAGATCGATGTGCCCGAAAGCCGGGCCGAGCTCAATCTGAGACCGACCGAGCGACACGACCGGCGAAATCGCGCGGACACCCGGGCCGCGCTTCAGAACGAACGAGCCAGCTTCCGCGCGCTTGGGCGAAGGGTCGCTTTCACCAACGGTTGCTTCGACATCCTCCACGCGGGCCACGTCCGGCTGTTGGAACAAGCCAGAGCCGAAGCGGACGTTCTGGTGGTTGGAGTGAACTCCGATGCCTCGGTGAAACGATTGAAGGGCGAGGCGCGGCCCATCATCAATGAGCAGGAAAGGGCGGAGGCGCTCCTGGCCCTGGAGTGTGTGGATCGAGTCGTGATTTTCGACGAAGACACACCGATCGAGACCATCAACGCCGTGCGTCCGGATGTTCTCGTGAAAGGCGCCGACTGGCCCCTCGACCAGATCGTGGGCCGAAGGGAAGTGGAGAGCCTCGGGGGCCGCGTGGTTCGGGTCGAGATTCTCCCGGAACGATCCACCACCGCCCTGATCAGGAAGGCCGAAACCGGGGCCGACGCTTCGTAAGTGAAAAGCCCCGCTTCTTTTCTGGCCCGGGAACCCGGGTTCCAGGCCCTTCAACGGGCGATCGAGGGGGAGCGGACATCGTGCGTCACCGGGCTGTTCGGACCCGCGCGCCTTCTTGTTCCGCTAGCCAGCACCCCTCGTCTCCTCGTCTTTCTGGCGCCGCATGAAAAAGATCTGGAGATCCTCACCGGGGACGCAGAGACCCTGATCCCCTGGCTTGGGGCGCCCGGTGCGCTCGCCACCTTCAGAGACGTCCCACCGCTCGTGTCCGGCACCGGTCCAACGCCTGAAGATCACGAGCGCACCCAGTCAACCCTCGCCCTTCACGACGGCACGGTTCGCGCGGTCCTTCTTTCCGCGGCGGCCCTCGTTCACTCCGTGCCCGCTCCCGAGGTCATTGAGCGGCGGCGCCTGACCGTGCGCGTGGGTGAGGAACTGCTGGTGGACATGCTGCTCGAGCATCTCGACAGCGCCGGTTACCGTCGAGAAGATCCGGTGGTCGAGGCTGGGTCGTTTGCCCGCCGGGGCGGGATCGTGGATGTGTTCCCTCCGGGCCGTCTCTGGCCCCTGCGGGTCGAGTTCTTCGGCGACCGGATTGACAGTCTGCGCGAATTCGATCCCTCGACCCAGAGGCGAAGGCAGGATGTGGAAGAAGTCGTCCTCCTTCCCTTCGGCGTTCCCGCGGGCGGCTCCCGACTCGCGATTCCCGAGATCCTTCCGCCCCACTGGCTGGTGGTGCTCGATCCCGACGCGGTGCGGGCGGAGATGGATCGGGCCTTTCATGCCAAGACCGCCCTTCACGGAGACCTCGACCCGGACGACCCCAGGACGCTCCCGTCGTTCGAGACCTTTGTCGACCCGACCCTGGTCCGGGCCTACCTCGACCGGTTGCAGCGTATCGACCTCCGGGAGGTCGCTGTTGATCAGAACGCGATCCATATCGCCTCCAGGCCGAGCGTGCAATATCGCGGCGACCTCAAGCAACTGCGCGAAGACCTTCGGGCCAGTGCGGCCAAGAATTTCATCCTCCTCGGTACGCCCGGCCGCGCGCAACGCCTGAGCGAGACCCTGTTCGAGGGCGGGATCGCCATCGGCGAAGACATGAAGGTGGAAGTGGGGTCCGGCTACCTGTCTCGTGGCGTCGAATTTCCCCACAGCGGTCTGCGCCTTCTGGCGGACGGAGATGTCTTCCCGGAGGAAGTCCACACCCACAAACGAAGGAACGTGGTTCGCTCCTTCCTGTCCGATTTCCGCGACCTCAAGCCCGGCGACTACGTCGTCCATGAAGACCACGGGATAGGCCGCTTTGTCGGCCTTGAGAGTCTTCACGTCCTCGGTTCCGACGCCGAGTTCATGGTGGTGAGCTACCAGGGCGGCGATCTGTTGCGGGTGCCCGTGGAGTCCTTCCATCGCATCCAGAAGCATCGTGCGGCCGAGGCGTCGAATCCTTCCCTCGACAAACTTGGCGGCACCGGCTGGACGAAAACAAAGTCTCGGGTCAAACGGGCCATGCGCGACATGGCCGCCGAACTGCTCAAGGTTCACGCGGAGCGCAAGACCCGACAGGGCTTCGCGTTCTCGCCATCCTCACCCTGGCTTTCCGAATTCGAGAACGCTTTCGAATACGAGGAAACCCCCGACCAGAAGAAGGCCATCGACGACGTCTTTGCCGACATGTCCTCACCCACCCCGATGGATCGCCTGGTCTGCGGCGATGTGGGTTACGGCAAGACCGAAGTCGCGATGCGCGCGGCCATGCGCGCCGTGGCCGACGGCAAGCAGGTGGCAGTTCTCGCCCCAACCACGATCCTGGCCTTCCAGCACCTCCAGACGTTTCGGCGCCGCTTCGCGCCGTTTCCCGTCACCACAGAAATGGTCTCTCGCCTTCGCTCCCCCCGCGAGAATAAGGACGTCCTCACCCGTGCCGGCGAAGGCAAGGTGGACATCGTGATCGGGACCCACCGTGTGCTTTCCAAAGACGTCGAGTTCAAGGACCTTGGCTTGGTGATCGTGGACGAGGAGCAGCGATTCGGCGTGGCCGCCAAAGAGCGGCTGAAACAGAAAAAGGCCACGATCGACAGCCTGACCCTGTCTGCCACCCCGATCCCGCGCACGCTTCAGATGGGCCTTTCGGGCCTGCGCGACATGTCGGTCATCGAAACCCCGCCACGGGACCGACTGGCCATTCAGACGATGGTGGTGAAGTTCTCGAAGGACCTCATCGCGACCGCCATCCGTCACGAACTCGAACGCGAGGGTCAGGTCTACGTAGTTCACAACCGGGTGGAATCCATCTACTCCCTGGCCAGCATGATCAAGGAACTGGTGCCGGAGGCGCGAGTGGTGGTGGGCCATGGGAGCATGACCGAGACCGAGCTCGAGAAATCTATGCTGGCCTTCGTGGAAGGCCGCGCCGATGTACTGGTGGCCACCACCATCGTCGAGAACGGGCTGGATGTTCCGCGCGCGAACACGCTGATCATTCATCGCGCCGACCGGTTTGGCCTCGCCCAGCTCTACCAGCTGCGCGGTCGGGTCGGCCGCTCGGATCGACCGGCGTTCGCGTACCTGATGGTGCCGCCCGGCCGGGTGCTTTCAGAAATCGCTCAGCGCCGCCTGGCCGCGATTCGAGAGTTCTCGGATCTTGGTTCGGGCTTTCGCCTGGCCGCCCTCGATCTGGAAATGCGGGGAGCCGGGAACCTCCTGGGCGGGGAACAAAGCGGACACATCCTGGCCGTCGGCCTCGATCTCTACCTGAAGCTCCTCGGGGATGCGGTTCGGGAACTGGAAGCCGGTGGCGAAACCAGTCTGCCCGAGCGCACGGTCTTGAATCTGCGCATTGACTTGCGACTCAAGACCAGCTACATCGCCGAAGCCCGTGACCGCATCCTCATCTACAAGCGCGCGGCCGACGCCTCGCGATTTGAAGATATCGTCGCCATCGAAGGCGACCTGCGTGACCGATTTGGACCCCTGCCCCAGGAGGCCATCGATCTGCTCGCCTACTCCCGGCTTCGGATTCAAGCCGAAGGGCTGGGAATTGCCCGGGTCGATCGAGCGGGCTCCCGACTCGACCTCCGCTTCGGCGAAGCCCCTCCTCTCGATCCGGCCAGGCTCGCTCGCCTGGTCGCCGGATGGGCCGGGGCCAAACTTGGGTCCGAAGGCAAGACGTTGACCCTGCCCTTGTCACCAGGTGCCGCCCTGGACGCGTCAAGAGGAGCGCTCGAACGCCTCATGTCGGCGAAAATCGGGACACCTTGATCGAGCGCACTCCCCGAAAATGGCCAGTCCGAGGGCTCGTCGGCCTTTTTTTCACGGTTTTTCTCGGGTGCCGAGCCCCCCTCGATCCCGTGGTGATTCGGTTCCGGGGCGTGGATGTCCGGAATAGCGCGTTTCTGAAGGAACTGGAACCCCTTGCCACGAAAGGCACGGACATTGCCGATCCGGTGATGAGAGCCTCCGCGTTCAATCGCTTCGTCGAAGAAAGAGTGGTGGCGATCGCCGCATCTGCCGTCGGGAAAACAGAAGCAGTGGACGATCCGGTCGAGGCGGAAAGATGGCTGGCCTCCAACCTTGAACCCACCCGCGTCTCGGAGTCCGAAGCCCGCGCCTTTTACGATGCTCACCCGGAAGTGGCGACGGTGTCCGAGTCGGTGACCCTGCGGGAGATACTCGTTGCCACCAACCAGGAAGCGCGGGACGTGGTGCGGATTCTGGGCGCAGATCGGAATGCTTTCGAACTGCTGGCCCGCACGCGGTCCCGGTCGCCGCACGCGCAAAGAGGGGGCTTGATGGGTTCCTTCCGCCGCGGCGAACTGCCGCCAGCGATCGAACAGACCGCTTTCGGCATGGCCGTCGGTCAGATCTCCGGCATCGTAACCACCGCCTTCGGGTACCATCTTCTCCGGCAGGAGGCGAAGACGGCCGCCGCCACTCGATCCTTTGCGGAATCCCGCCCCGAAATCGAGTCCCGGCTTTCGGAGGCCAAGGCGCGTCTCAGAATGAAGCAACTCATAGACAGTCTGGTATCCCAGGCACAGGTGAACCATGAAGCAGTTATCGCTCGCTAGTATCGTCCTGGGAGGAGCCTTGGGCGCCTCTGTCCTGGCCCACGCCGATGTCATCGAGCGAGTGATCGCTCGTGTGAACTCACAGATCGTGACCCTCTCGGAGTTCGAAGCCCGTCAGCTCGCAGCAGTCCAGGCGGCGCGGGTTCCAGAGGGCGAGATTGAAGCCTTTCTGCGGCAGAACAACGCCAAACTCCTCGACGAAGCCATGGAGGAACTGCTTCTGGTGGACCGAGCGGCCACCCTCGGCATGAAGTTGCGATCGGAGTACCTGGATCAGGTCATCGAGGACATCAAGAAGGAACAGAACATCACCTCCGAAGAGGATTTTCTGGCTCAGTTGAAGCGAGAAGGACTCACCATAGAAGCCCTGCGTCGCAACATCGAGCGCTCCGTCGTGGTGAGGCAGGTCCGGACCCGCGACATCGATCCCAAAGCACAGGTGAGCGACGCGGAAGTGCGCGCCGAATACGAGCGCCGCAAGGGAGCGGACTTCACGCGCAAGGCCACGGTGCACCTGTTGGAGATCGTGGTGAAGGGCGACGGCGCTTCAACACTGGCCGCGTCGATTGCCAATCGGCTGAAGAAGGGCGAAGACTTCGAAACCCTGGCGAAAGAACACTCCACAAGCGCCAGCCGGACCGCAGGTGGCGACCTCGGCCGAGTGGAACCTTCCGACCTCAATCCGGCCCTTTCCTCCGCCATCGCCGAGCTTCGGCCGGGCCAGATCTCGGCACCCGTGGAGATCGACGGTTCATTCTGGATTCTCAAAGTTCAAGAGCGCATGGCCGACGAAGTCACCGCCTTCGATCAGGTTAAGGAGAGGCTTCGGGAAGAGTTGTCGCGTGAGAGGTTTGAGAAGGTGTACGGCGACTACGTCGCCGACCTCAAGAAGAACGCGGTCTATACCGTCTACGTGCGGGAAGCGCCGACCACCATTGGCCGCAAGCCGAAGGCGGCCCCGCGGCCCGTCAACACCGACGACGAGTTCACGACCACAGGATCCGCGGCTCCCGAACGCGTCACGGTTCCGCCCCCTTCAGCACGGCCAACGCCGACGCCGGAACTCCTTTAGCCGGCCGCCGAGATAGTTTTTCGATGATCGACCCGGGCCAGAGTATCGGAGTCATCGTCCGCGGTCTGATTCTGAGGATTCCGAGGGGACGCGTGGCCACTTACGGGACCATCGCTCGCGCGGCCCAACTGGAGGGTCGGCCGATCGGAGGCGCCCGCACGGTATCCTGGATCCTCGCATCCCTGAAGGTCGGCGATGACACTCCTTGGCACCGGGTGGTGGGGGCGGGGGGTGTCATCCTCCTTTCCGACCGCCGGGGAGCACGTCAGAAGAGCCGCCTCCAGGGCGAAGGCGTTCGATTCACGAAAGGCTTGATTGAACCCGGCCACATCGCGGACGAAGCCCTGATCCTGGCCCGCCGGGGCCTAAGG
>CAZFQH010000165.1:0-8431 GCA_964520805.1 uncultured Acidobacteriota bacterium
GATCCTTGCCGCCCCCGCTCGCCCCCGCGTGATTTCCGCGCCAGAAGTTCTCGCCGGTGGTCGACGTGATAAGGGGCGCGCCGATTACCGCCACGTTACGGGCGAGCCAGGGGCTCACACAAAGAAAGAAGGCCACGGTCGCCTGTAATACCGGCTTTAGAGCATCGCCGCGAAAGCGAAGGAAAAGACCGCCTGCTACCACTGGCAGGGCGACGATGGGGGTGCCACGGGACAGCACGCCGAGGCCTACCAGGAGGCCGAAGCCGAGCGCCCGCTCGCGCGTCGGGCCGGCGATCAGCGCTGCTCCTTGGAGCACAATCAGTCCCAGCAGGCAGGCGTTGAGTGGAAGGGGGTCGCTGTTCGCCACGGAGTAGTAGAGAAGGGAGGGCTGGAAGGCGACCAAAAGGCCCGCGACCACACTGGTGCGTTCGTCGCCCCCGATGCGCCGGGTCAGAATACCGACCGTGACGGCGGCTCCCAGGCAGAGCAGCGCCTGGGCGATCTGTACGCTGGCTCTCGAGTCGCCCGGCAGGAAGAACAGCAGGGCCAGGATGGCGGACCACAACGGAGGAGCGTAGGCGGCGTAAACGAACCCCAGGCGCTCGTAGGAATGACCCCAGCCGCTCCAGAGGTTGACCGCGATCAGGTCGTATTCCCACCACCGGGGGTTGCCGGCGACGCCCAGAACCACAGCCACTATCAGCCTCGATCCCAGGGTCGCCAGCGCGAGCACGAGGACCGAGCGCGTCGATAGAGAGGGCAAGCCCCTGGATGTTACCCTCCGGCCTTCGCGTGAAGGACAATCTCCCCCGCCGGATGCTGAAGCGGCTCGCGCGGGCGGCCTTTGATGTAGATGTCGTCGTGTCGACGAAGTTGCGCAAGGCCAAGCCGATGTTCGACCTCGGAGGGTCTTGCGAGCGCTGCGCCCGATGCTGCGAAGCCCCGGCGATCTCGGTGTTCTGGCCCTTCCGGCGTTTCCGGTCTCTAAGGGCGCTTTTCCTGGCCTGGCAGAAACACGTCAACCAGTTTCATCTGGTTCGCGAGGACAAGCAGCTTCAGGCCTTCGTATTCCGCTGCGAGCACTTCAACCTTCGGACGCGGCAATGCGACAGCTACGAGACCCGCCCCGGCATCTGCCGCGACTATCCGCGGCGGCTCATGTATCAGCCGAATCCCGAAATGCTTGAAGGCTGTGGCTACCGTCCCGTCGCTTTTGGCGCGTCGCGCATGATGAGCGCGTTGCGCAAGCAGAAGCTCGCGCCCGAGCAGATGGAGAAACTCCGCAAGGGTCTGTTCCTCGAATAAACTGCCCCCGCGCGTGTTTCTGCTGGGCCAAACTGTCGGTAAATATCAGATCCTCCAGAATCTTGGTTCGGGGGGTTTTGGCACGGTTTTCCTCGTGCGCGATACCTGGATCGACAAGAAGGTCGCGATCAAGGTGCCGCACCGCCAGACCGGGAAGGAAGAGGACATGCTTCAGGAGTCGCGGCTGCTCGCGGCCCTGAACCATCCGAACATCGTCTCGATCCTCACCGCCGAGAAGATCGACGGCACTTTCTTCATCGTGATGGAGTACGTGAAGGGCGAGAGCCTGGAGGGCCTTTTGGACCGCGAGAAAGTCCTCGATCAGTTCAAAGCGGTCGAGATGGTGGTGCAGATTCTCAAGGGGGTCGAGCACGCCCACAAAGCCCAGATTCTTCACCGCGATCTGCGTCCGGCCAACGTCCTCGTCTCCGAAAGCGGGGTCTTGAAAGTGGCCGACTTCGGCACCTCGCGGATTCTCGACCGCGCGCATGCGAACACGGTGATCGGCTCGCCGCCCTACATGGCACCCGAGCAGTTCGCGGGGAAGGCTCAACTTCCCGCAGACGTCTACTCCGTGGGAGTGATGCTCTATCAGATGCTGACCGGCCTGCTGCCGTACTTCAGCCCGAATCCCGCGGAAATCGAGCGGATGGTTTCGCAGGGTCGTTGCACCGCGCCCCGGCTGCGCAATTCGCGGATCTCCAAGGAACTGTCGGACATCGTGATGAAGGCGATGGCCCCCGACCTCACGGTGCGGTATCTCTCGGCCTCCGAACTTCTCGAAGATCTTCAGACCGCCGCCGATATCGACCATCGTCAGACTGAAATGGAAGAGATCCGAAAGAGGCTACGGGCCCGCGAGGCTCCGAAGCGGGGGTTGTGCTGGAACTGCGGCCGTCCGCAGCCGCAGCGCTCGACGAAGTGCCCGTTTTGCGGTGAGGCGTTGTAGGGTTTTCCGGAAATGGCTTGGGGCCCTAAGAAACCCCCGCCTTGTGTCCAGTTGTTTGAAACGGCAATATCGAGTTTCTGGAGGCACGGGGCGCTTAGTTAGTCCTGGCCCAGTGCCATCGCCACCCTGGCGGCGTCCATCGACGTGACCACGCGCAACTGAGCGCGTCGCTCGGCCTCGCGCGGTTCGCGCTTGGTGCGCCTGACGACCTCGGACACCGGCTCGCCCTCTCCCGCGAAAAGGCCCACCCATCCATTGCGGCCGGCCCGTTTCGCGGCATACAGCCCGAGATCGGCCACTCTCATCACGTCCTGCCAGCTCATCAGGTTCGGGTGATCAGGGAAGAAGGGAAGGATCGCGAAACCAACCGAGCAGGTGATCGGAAGTCGTGTCGCCTCGTTGAGGGTGCGCATCCTTTATCGGCGGCGCGGTACTGGTGCCGCCAACGTTTGACGCACTGCCTGACTCCTGGCGACGCGCGGTGATCACACACGAGACCATTCATCTCGAAAGACGAGACGGACTGGCGATCAGGCGCTCCAACAGCCGAGCCCTCTCCGCAGAGGCGAGACTGAGAACTTCTGCTTCGAGAACCTCGATGTGGGTGGGCATGAGCGACCTCCGTTGTGCGCTACGCACACCGAAGCTTGCCACAGGCTGGCGGGCAGAAGCACAGCGACCGCGCTGCTCGCCGAGTACTTGGTCGGGCGCGACGGAGGACGCCGTGGTGATCCCCGAGACCGCCGGCGTCGAGTTCAGTGGATGGGCCTACGGGTAGCGCAGGGCCAGCACGGCGAGGGCGGCGAGGCAGGCGGTTTCCGAGCGCAACGTATGAAGGGCGAAACGTTCCGGTGAGAAGCCGGCGGCGGTCAGGATCGTGAGGTCTTCGGCCGATAGCCCTCCGGCCGGTCCCACGGCCACCACCACCGACTGAACCGCCGAGACCGGCGTCGACCGCACCGATGGGCCAGCCTGAATGGACGGCTCCGCGGCGGCGACGCGAACCTCAGGCTCACTCGGCGGGCCCAAGGCGGAGATGGATTCTGAAAGCGTCCCGACGTGGCGCACTTCGGGAACGACCGAGCGGCCCGACTGCTCCGCGGCACTGGCCGCCACCCGATGCCAGCGTTCGCGTCTGGCCTCCGTGGGTTCGCGCCGGGCCACGGTGTCGGTCCGCTCAAAGATCACCGGGGAGATGATGGCGACACCCAGTTCGGTGGCCTTCTGGATGACGAGTTCCGTAAGGTCTCCCTTCAGCGGACTCATCATGAGGTGAAGGGGAATCGAGCGTTCGGGGAGGGAACTGATGGCCGCGCCCACTTCGATGAGTGCGCGGTGTTTCTCGATTGCGGTCAGCACCGCCTCGAACTCCGTTCCGGCGTCGAACACGCGAAGGGCATCCCCCACGCCCAATCGAATCACTCGAGTGGCATGGACTCGGGCTGCTTCCGGCAGCGTCATGACTCCCGGAGCTGCGCCGGGGACGTGAAACCGGTGCGTCGTCACGGTCGCTCGTAGAGCAGGCAGGCCCACTCGCCGAGATACGTCGGCGTCACCTTCCAGTCCGCAGGCCAGGCCGCGCGGACCGCCTTTTCCTCCTCGCGCAGAAGACCGGCCAGGACGTATCGGCAGCCGGGGGCGCCGAGGGCCGTGATCTCCGCCGCTCGAGGGATCAGGAATGTGGCCATCAGATTTGCGAAGACCAGGTTGAAACGCGAAGTTGCGAAACCGCGCCCGCCGTCCATCAAGACCACGTCGAGGCGAACGTCGTTCATGGATGCATGCCTGGCCGCCGAGGCGGTGGCCAGAGGATCGAAGTCGCAGGCCGTCACCCGGGCGTCCACGTACTTCGCTGCGGCAATGCCCAGAATCCCGGTGCCGCAACCCAGATCCAGAGTGCGCACCGCAAGTGGAAGCCGGTTCGCGAGGGTCCCGAGAGTCTGGAGACACAACTTCGTCGATTCGTGGGTGCCGGTGCCGAAGGCGCGCCCGGGATCCACGCGAAGGGGAATCGCGCCGGCCGGATGACCCGGGTCGGACGCGACGTCGATCCACTCCGGCACAACTCGGAAGGGCGACACGTCGAAGGCCACGAAGGTTTCCTTGAAACGCTCGACCCAATCGGGATTGGCAACGGCTATTCGTTCGGCGGTGGTTCCGAAGGAAGCGGCGAGTTCCCGCATCGCCTCTTGATGAGCGTCCGCGTCGGCGTAGAAGCAGACGAGTCTCACCTGGCCCGGCCCGGCCTTCTCGATGGTGATGCCGGAACAGTCACTCGTCCAGGCCAGACCCGAAGCCTCGTCCTCCAGATCCTCGGGGACGGTCAGTACCCACGCGTGGATCGAATCCTCAGAAGAGTGCAGTACGGATATATCGGCGGTCACAGCGGCTGAGCGTAGATTACTTCGGCCGGAGGGTTGAGGCGCAGATCGGACGACGTCCTCGGCGCCGCGGTGACCGCGCGGGTCTTCGCATCCATGGAGGCTTCCCGCGCGATGGCGAGACCGTCTTCCTTGACCTGCGCCGAGCTGGTCACAAAAATACGACCAGATTGGGAGAGCCGCCGATGAGGGAGATGGGAGCCGCAGAGTTCAAGACGC
Organism: uncultured Acidobacteriota bacterium; assembly: GCA_964520805.1. GTDB lineage: Bacteria > Acidobacteriota > Vicinamibacteria > Fen-336 > JAGNNV01 > JAGNNV01. The sequence continues at coordinate 4,855 of CAZFQH010000165.1, forward strand.
ATTGTCTGAAGGTGATGGACAAGGTCCGAAGGACGCGGAGCGAGGTCATCGTGACTAAACACGGTGTCCCGATCGTGCGCATCGTGGCCGCGGACGCTCCGGGGCCGTTCAAGCTCGGGACGCTGGCCGGAAGTTTCGAAACCCGAGGCGACATCGTGTCGTCCCCCTTGAGCGACGAGCGACGAGCGACGAGCGACGAGCGACGAGCGATGGGACGCGATGCGCCTGCAGAGCGACGAACTGCGGGCGGCGGGAGTGAAGCCCTCGTCCCGGCATACCCCACACGAAGGACGCCGGCTCAAGCCGCGTTGATCGTCCTCGATACGCACGTGCTGTACTGGGCCGCGAGCGAGTCGCAAAGGCTGTCGCGCCCGGCCGCCCGCGTGATCCGGCGCGAGGCCCAGGCGGGTGGCGCGTGCATCTCCGCGGTGACGCTGTATGAGCTGGCCGAGTTGCTGCGAAGTGGACGGATACGTGGCCGCGGTTCTGTGCAGGCCGATGTCGAAGCGATCGCCGCGGCCGTGCGCGTGGTGACCCTGGACCTCACCGCCGAGATTGCGGTGCTCGCGACCGAGTTCCCGGATCACTTCTCCCACGACCCACTGGACAGGCTGATCGCCGCGACCGCCCGCGCCAACGGAGCGACGCTGGTGACGAAGGACCAACGGATGCTCGACAATCCGCTTCTGCGCACGCTCTGGTAGTTCTAGTCCAATAAATCCCGGACTTTTTCGAAGAACGACTTGCCTTTGGAGTTGAGGTCGACGTTGATGGTCTTGCCGAGCTTCTCGAGGAGCTTCTTTTCCTCGCCGCCGATCTTCTTCGGGATGACCACTTTGATCTGCACGTAGAGATCGCCGCGACCACGCCCGCCAAGTTCGGGAGCTCCCTGACCGCGGAGTCGCAGGACGGAGCCGGGCTGAGCACCCTCGGGCACCGTGACCTTGGCGCGGGTGCCGTCGGGCATGGGAATCTCGACCTGATCGCCCAGGATGGCCTGGACAAAGCTGATGGGAATCTCGCAGACCAGAGCGGTGCCGTCGCGTTTGAAGAAGCCGTCCTTGTGATCGCGCACGCGCAGGACTACGTAAAGGTCGCCGGGAGGGGCGGAACTGATACCGGGCTCGCCCTCGCCCGACACTCGAAGCTGTGAGCCGGTGTCGACCCCCGCCGGAATCTTGATCTGGATTTCCCGCTCTTTGGGCACCATGCCCTCGCCGCGGCAGTCGCGGCAGGGCGAGGCGATGATCTTGCCGGAACCGCGGCAGCGACCGCACGTGCGCGCCACGGTGAAGAAGCCCTGCTGGAAGGCGATCTGGCCGGTGCCGTTACACGTGCCGCAGGTCGTGGGCTTGCTGCCCGAAGCCGCACCGGTGCCGGTGCAAGTGGCGCACTTCTCGTGCCGGGGCACGCGGATGGTTTTGGTGGCGCCGAAGAGGCCTTCCTCGAAGTCGATCTCGATGGTGTAGCGAAGATCGGCGCCGCGACGGGCGCCCCCGCCGCGCCTGCGGTTTGGATCGCCGAGACCGAAGAAGTCGCCCAGGATGTCGGAGAAGTCCGCGAAGGTCGAAGGATCGAAGCCACCTGCACCCGCCGAACTCGAGACCCCGGCGTGGCCGTAGGCGTCGTAGCGCTTGCGTTTCTCTTCGTCGGAAAGAATGCTGTAGGCCTCGGCCGCCTCTTTGAACTTGTCCTCGGCTTCCTTGTTGTCCGGATTCCGGTCCGGATGGAACTTCATCGCGATCTTGCGGTAGGCGGACTTGATCTCTTGGTCGGTGGCCGTCCTTGAGACCTCGAGGATTTCGTAATAGTCGCGAGCCATGTCTTAGAGGAGTTTCAGTACCTAGGGGAGAAAAAGCACAAGCCTCGGCGAAGCGAGGCCAGAAACGGCACGCGCTTACGCGCGGAGCATCGCGGAAGAGAGGATCTGCGCGATCTCTTCCATTTCCCGCAACGAGCGCTGGAGCGTCGAAATGGTGTCGTCGATCTTCAGGCGCTGGCTTTCCATGATCGCCGTCTGAATCTTGGTTTTTTCCTCGCCAGACAGCTTCCGCTCGAGAAGGGTGAGGGTGCGCTGGGAGTTCGCCACCAGGCCGCTCACCTGCTGCATGAGCTTTTCCTTCTCTTTCGTTTCCTTCTCGTTCACCTGCCGCAACTTGGTTTCGCCGACCAGCCGCTCCAGCTCGCGTTCGTTGATGCCGCTCGCGGGATGGATGACCAGGGACTGCGAACGACCGGTGGCCTGGTCGAGGGCTGACACCGAGACGATGCCGTCGGAGTCGATCTCGAAGCCCACCTCGATCTGGGGCAGGCCGCGGGGCGAGGGGGGAATGTTCGTGAGGTCGAAACGCGCCAGCGACCGGTTGTAGGCCGACATGTCGCTTTCGCCCTGCAGCACGTGAAGTTCGACGCTGGTCTGGTTATCGGTGACGGTGGTGAAGATCCGCGCGCGCCTTGTGGGGATGGCGGAGTTGCGGTCGATGATCGGCGTGAATGTGCCGTTCATCGTTTCGATGCCGAGGGTATAGGGCGTGACGTCGAGAAGAACGAGGCTCTTCACCTCGCCTTCCATGATTCCGGTCTGGATGGCGGCGCCCATTGCCACGCATTCGTCGGGGTTGATGGTGCGGTTCGGCTTGCGGCCAAAGACGCGCTGAACGATCTCGACCACCTGGGGGGCCCTGGTCTGACCGCCCACCAGGATGACGTCGTCGATCTGTTTGGCCTGGAGTCCGGCGTCGGCCAGGCAGCGCTTGCAAGGCTCTTCCGTGCGCGAGAGCAGATCCTGGGTCATGCCCTCGTATTGAGCGCGGGTCAGGGTGGTGGAGAGATGTTTGGGACCGGAGGCGTCGGCGGAAATGAACGGCAGAACGATCTCGGTCGAGTCGGCGGTGGAGAGGTCGCACTTCGCTTTTTCCGCGGCTTCCTTCAGTCGCTGGCGGGCCATGCGGTCCTGACTGAGCTCGATGCCGGTGGTTTTGTGGAAGTCCTCCACCAGAAAGTCGATGATCCGCTGGTCAAAATCTTCGCCGCCCAGGAAGGTGTCGCCGCCGGTGGCCTTCACCTGCATCACGCCATCGCTCACCTCGAGGATCGAGATGTCGAAGGTTCCGCCGCCGAGGTCGTAGACCGCGACATACTGATTCTTTTGTCCCTTGCCGCCCAGGCCATAGGCGAGGGCCGCGGCGGTGGGCTCGTTCAGGATGCGGCCGACTTTGAGGCCGGCGATCATGCCCGCGTCTTTGGTGGCCTGGCGTTGGGGGTCGTTGAAATAGGCGGGGACGGTAATGATGGCTTCGTCGACCGTCTCGCCCAGATACTCCTCGGCGCCCTGCTTCAGTTTCTGGAGGACGAGGGCGGAGATTTCGGGAGGAGCGTAAAGACGGTCCGCGGCCCGGATATGCGCATCGCCGTTGGGCGCTTCGGCCACCTCGAAAGGAGCGAACTTGCGAGCATGGGCGACCTCAGGGGAATTGAACTTCCGGCCGATGAGCCGCTTCACCGCATACAGGGTGTTGGTGGGGTTGGTGATCGCCTGACGTTTCGCGATCTGGCCGACCAGCCGGTCGCCCTTGGC
>CAZFQH010000166.1:0-1635 GCA_964520805.1 uncultured Acidobacteriota bacterium
CGGTGTATGCGAGCGAAATCAAGGAGGCGCTCGGGGCGGAGGTTCGGGTGGCCTCTCTCGATGATCTTGACGCGAATCCACGATTGGCCGCGGGAATGGTGGTGGCCGTGTTGCCGTATCACGTGGGCCGGGTGGAAGGGGTCGCCTCTCTGGGACGTCTGGTGGTCTTCACACTAAGTCTTCCGACCCCGGAAACCCTGATCCCGGAAGGGATCTCCTCGGGCATGGTTCTGGTGGTTTCCGAGAGCCCGCTTTTTCTTTCCTTTGCTCGGGTGTCGCTCAAGACGGTGTTGAGCGATGACTTCGAAATTCAGACGTGTCCGCTTGCGAGCGAAGCGCTCTGGCGCCGCTTCCTGTCCGCGTCCGATGTGATTCTCGCGGATGCGGTGGCGGCGCCCCGGCTTTCCCGGGCCGGCGCAAAACACCTCACGCGCCTTCGCCTTCTCTCCGACGACTCGATGGTGCGGCTTCGAGAGGCGATCGCGGCGGACGCCGCCGGGTGAGATTGGAACGCGACGTCCCGCGGGAAGGGTCCCGCGGGCGAATGGGGCTGCTCGCTCTGATGGCCCTGACTCTCGGGTCGCTTGCCGCCTTCGCCGTTGGTGAAACGATTCTGCGGGCCCTGGGCCTCAAAGCCCGGGAGCCGGGACGGATCTTCCGCATTTCGAACGGGGCGAATCTGCAGTATCCCGGCCGCGCCGGGCATACGGTCATCGACCTCTACGGTTCGAATCCAAGGGGCAGTTTTCCCGTCGATCTCAAGGACGAGCCCACCCGACGCCGACTCCTTGACGAGAAATTCACCCGCGTGGACGAAGCCCTGAAGACAAACCCATTTGGTGTCGCCTTCTCATACAACCGCCGAGGTTTTCGGGACCGCGAGTTCACGGTCAAAGAGAGGGGTAAGAAGCGAATCGTATTCGTGGGGGATTCCTTCACGGAGGCTCAGGGAGTGGAGGAGAGCCGCTCGGTGGTCCGGCTGCTGGAAGGCTCCCTTCAGGGTCGGGAGGCGCCGGTCGAGACCTGGAACCTCGGCGTCCGTGGTCACGACTTCCCGGAACTGGAGACCCTCTTCGATATAGCCCTAGAGCTCTCCCCGGACGCCGTGGTCTTCGGCATGGTCCTGAACGATGGGGATCGCGACGAGGAGCTGACGCGTCGATGGCCACGGGTGAATGACTGGATCATGGTCCGTCACGACCCTCCCTCGTGGCTCGCCCGAAATTCGTATCTGTTGAATCTAGTGACCAGCCGCTATCAGCAGTTTCAAGTTTCGAGAGACACCACCGCCTGGTATCGCGCCCTCTACTCCGATGAAAACCGCGGAGGGTGGATGCGGACTCGCGCGGCTCTTGGGCGAATCCAGAAGAAATGCCGGCAGCGAGGAATTGCGTTCGGGGTGGCGCTCTGGCCGCTCTTGATTGGTCTAGAAGCGGGTGCTGCCTACCCCTTTGAAGAGGCTCACGCCCAGATTCGGAAAGGCGTGGAGCGGTCGGGGATTCCTTTTGTCGATCTCCTGCCGAGCCTTCGAGGCAGGGACTCCGCCTCGTTGTGGGTGCACTCGAGCGACCTTCATCCCAACGAAGTGGCCCAGACCGGGGCCGCCCAGGCGCTGGCGCAGCCAGGCCCACGGCA
>CAZFQH010000166.1:1645-4637 GCA_964520805.1 uncultured Acidobacteriota bacterium
ACCCCCAACTTGTGGCAAAATAGGGGGCTCCCCGCGACGTTTCGAGGCGGGATTCTTGCTGGAGGCAATAAGTCATGGCGCGACGCTGCGCGATCACAGGTAAAAAACCGATGAGTGGGCACAATGTGTCCCACGCGAACAACCGCACCAAGCGGCGGTTCCTTCCCAATCTCATCACGAAGCGGATCTTCGTGCCCGAGACGGGTCAAACGGTTCGGCTCAAAATTTCCACGTCGGCTCTTCGGACCATTCAGAAGAAGGGTCTTCTGAAGACGCTGAAAGACGAGGGGCTCAAACTCCGCGACGTCGCCTGAGTCAAGGGCGGGCGAAAGCAATGCCCCCCAATTCTCGCTGATAGCGCAGAGTTTAGAGTTGACGTAGACCCGCCAAAGGAAAACCCACGTCTTGGTAGGGGGCAGGCCTTGTGCCTGCCCTTACGCCGCGTGCCTTTACGCCGCGTGCCTTTACGCCGGACGATCCCGCGAACCGTGGTGCTGAGGGCGGCCACGCGAGCCGCCTTCATGCACGGACTGCTAGATCAGGGATAACGAGAGATTCGTTGGGGAAGTGGATCCCGGCTTTCGCCGGGATGACGGCTTGACTACGTCTGCGCCGTCACTTTCAAATACCGTGGCGGGGTGCCGAGGGCCTTCCATTTTTCCGGCAAGACGTAGGTTGGGTTCGGTATTTCCTCGCAGACCCCGCAGCGGATACAGCCCTGGATCTCCGGGCAGTGCGGTGAGAGCGCTTCCTTGCGCGATTTCTCGAGCTCTTTCCAGAAGTAGTCACGGCTGACTCCGTTGTCGATGATGTCCCAGGGCAGCACTTCATCCTTCGGCTTCTCCCGATAGACGTAGAAGGCGGGATCGAGACCCACCGCTTTCGTGGCCCGCTTCAGGTCGCACTCATTGAGCACCGCGTATTCGAGCGCGTCCGCCACCCGCCGGTCGCCCAGCGCCAGGATGGTCTGATGAAAACCGGTGCGGGCACTCTTGCAGATGGCCTCGACGTTGGGCATCTTGGCGAAGGCTTTGCGCAGGTACTGGAGTTTTTCGTCCGTTTCCTTGACGTTCTCCATCTTCAACCACTGAAAAGGCGTGCCGGGCTTGGGCACGAAGGGATTCACCGAAGGGTGGATCCGGCCGATTCGACCCCGCGGCTTCCCCACTTCGAGCATGATCTGCCGGATCTGCTCGGTGAGGGTCACGATCGCCTCGACGTCCGCATGAGTCTCAAAGGGCAGACCGACCATGAAGTAGAGCTTCAGGTTCTGGATGCCGTTTTCGAAGATCCAGCGCGCGCGGGCCAGGATGTCTTCGTTGGTGAACTGCTTGTTCAGAACTTTCCGCATCCGGTCGGAGCCGCACTCCGGCGCGAGGGTGAGGCCTTCGACGCCGGTGTCGACCAGCTTGAACACGAACTCGGGCGAAAGATCGTCCAGACGAAGCGAGGCAACCGAGACCTGAAAACCAAGGCCCGAGAGATCATCCACGATTTCATTGATTTCCGGGTGATCGCACACCGCGGTTGAAACAAGACCGATCTTGTTGGTGAATTGCCGGACCTCTTTGGCCCGCTCCACGATGGTCTTGCGCGAGAAGCCCCGCACCGGCAGATAGTTGTAGCCGGCCCAACAGAAGCGGCACATACACGGACAGCCGCGGGAGATCTCGATCATGAACTTCATCGACATTTCGGTATGCGGGGTGAGGATGGTGGTCTGGGGCAGGTCCATCGCACCCGGATACGCCCGCTGACGCATCGCGCGGCCGGGCCCCTCCACGCGAGCGATCGAGCCATCTTCGTTCCAGTGAACCTGGTGCCGCTCGGGCACGTAGAAGCCGTCCTTCTCCTTGAGCGTGTCAAGGCCGAGTCGGGCGCCGCCGTGGCCCAACCAGGCTTCCACGATCTTCGGCACCAGCACCTCGCCCTCGCCGATGGCGATGACGTCCGCGAATGGAGCGAGCGGCTCCGGGTTCAGAAAAGCTGCCGAACCTCCGATCAGGACCAGCGGATCGCGTCGGCCCCGGTCCTTGGCGCGAAGCGGGATCCCCGCCATTCGCAGCATCTGGACGATGTGGAGATAGTCGTTTTCGAAGGCGACCGAAAAAGCGACCACGTCAAAGTCGCGTAGCGGGGTCCCGGTTTCGAAGCTCGCGAGCGTCCGCACGGAGCCGCGTTCCTCTTCCTCGGGCAGGAAAGCGCGCTCGCACACGATCTCGGAGAAACTGTTGAAGTGCGCATGAACCCCCTGAAAACCGAGGTTCGACATGCCGACGTAGTAGAGGTTTGGGTAGGCGAGGACCACCCTCAAGGAGCCATGGGTCTTGCTGGGCCGCAAGTGGACCTCGGACTCGAGACGGGACTCCCGGAAATAGCTACCGCCGGGCACAGGAAGCGTTTTGGCCAAGCGCGCATCTTATAGGCGCGCGTTGCTTAACGCCTATCAGCCGTTGCTTTGTTTGCGCAGGAACGTCGGCACATCCAGATTGGAGGTATCAGTGCCCGGAGTCGAAGGTGCGGCGAGCGGATGCTGAGGTGTCTTCCGGTAGAAGGAAGACGAATTGACGGCGCCGGAAGCGGGAACCGACGTCGCGGGCGAGGCGGGAGCCGTGGTTGATGAAGACGGCGAACCGTCCCCGAAGCGGTAATTGCCCAGATCCACCGGAGTCACGGGAAGGGCGGGCCGGCGGAAACCGGTGGCGATCACGGTGACCTTCACCTTCTCGCCCATCTGGTCGTCGATCACGATGCCGTAGATCACGTTGGCTTCGGGGTCGGCGGCGCGGGTGATGAGCTCGGTCGCTTCGGAGGCCTCGTCCAGCGACAGATTGGAACCACCGGTGATGTTCACGATGACGCCCCGCGCTCCTTCGATGGAGCTGTCGTCGAGCAGAGGGTTCTCGATGGCGCGTCGGGCCGCGTCGATGGCCCGCTTCTCGCCCTCGGCGATGCCGGTGCCCATGACCGCCGCCCCCATGTTCTTCATGAC
>CAZFQH010000166.1:4647-8410 GCA_964520805.1 uncultured Acidobacteriota bacterium
CTTCATGACCGCGCGCACGTCCGCGAAGTCGAGATTCACGAGACCGGGGATGGTGATGATGTCGGAGATGCCCTGAACCGCCTGACGCACCACGTCGTCGGCCATCCGGAAGGCTTCGGATACGGGGGTTTGGCGGGCCACGGTTTCGCGCAGCCGATCGTTCGGAATCACGATCACCGAATCGACGGTCTCGCGAAGTTTGGCGAGACCCTCGAGAGCCTGGTCCATGCGACGCTTGCCTTCGAGCTTGAAGGGCAGAGTCACCACCGCCACGGTGAGCAGATTGTTCTCTCCGCCCCCCAGCTGAGACGTGATGGAGGCGACCACGGGGGCGGCCCCGGTTCCGGTGCCACCGCCGAGTCCGGCGGCGATGAAGACCATGTCGGCGCCTTCGAGGGCGTCCGCCAGTTTTTCGGTGTCATCGACCGCGGCCTGCCGGCCCACGTCAGGATTGGCACCGGCGCCAAGCCCCTTGGTCAGCTTGCCGCCGATCTGGATCTTCACCGGCGCCCGGTTCGACTTCAGAGCCTGCAGGTCGGTGTTGACCGCGATGAACTCCACACCATGAAGTCCTGCTTCCATCATTCGCGTGATGGCGTTGCCGCCGCCGCCGCCGACGCCCACCACCTTGATGGAGGCGCCTTTTGCCTCATCCTCGGCGAGGACGATGCGCGAGATTTTTTCCTGTGCGCTCATCAAGCCTCCCTGAAGCCCTGATCCCCGAAAACCATCGCTTTTGCGGAGAAAAAGCCGATTCCCGAGTTTAATGCCAAAAGTACAAGTTCCGTCTGTCGATTCCCGCACGCCCGAGGGCGCGCGGGGCTATGAGGACCGGCTGGATGGATGGGGATGAAGGACATGGAATCGATCCTCAGAAGAGTCCCGAGAACATGTCACGGATCCGCCCCGTCAATTTGCCGAAGGTCCCCGTGGCCCGCACCTCCTGAAGCAGCCGGCCCTCTCCCAGCCGGGAGCGATGACTGCGCAGGACCAGACCCACCGCGGTGGCGTGGGCCGGGGACGACACCACGTCCACGAGCCCAGTGATGCCGGATGGAGTCCCAAGCCGCACCGGCAGATCGAAGATCTGTTCGCCGATCTCCACCATGCCCTCGAGCATGGCCCCTCCGCCGGTCAGCACGATGCCGCCGTTCAGAGACTGATCGAAGCCCGATTTGCGGATTTCCGCCAGCACCAGCTGACAGACCTCCTCGGTGCGGGCCTGGAGAACTTCCGCCAGGAGCTGGCGGCCCATGATGCGGGCTTTCCTGGTGCCGACACTCTGCACCTCGATCATGTCCTCTTCGGGCACGAGTGAGACGAGGGCGCAGCCGTGTTTTTTCTTGACCCGTTCCGCTTCGGTGACCCCGGTCCGCAGAGCCACCGCGACATCGTTCGTGAAGTGTTCGCCGCCGATCGGCAGAACCGCGGTATGCCAGAGGGAGCCCTTTTCGAAGATCGCGATGTCAACGGTGCCGCTGCCGATGTCCACTACGGCGACCCCCAGTTCCTTCTCGTCCTGGGTGACGCAGGCTTCGGCCGCCGCGAGCTGGGCGAGAACCATGCTCTCCACTTCCAGACCGGCGCGGTGCAGACAGGAAATGGTGTTCTGGGTGGAGGTCGACGAGGCGGTGACCACATGCACGTTGGCCTCGAGGCGCGCGCCGCTCATTCCGGAGGGGTCGCCGATACCTTCCTGGTCGTCGACCACGTACTCCTGGGCCAGCACGTGGAGGATCTGCCGGTCGGGAGGAATCGACACCGCTTTCGCGGCGTCGATGACGCGCCGGATGTCTTCCTTTTCGATCACCCGGTTGCGGGCGGAGACCGCGATCACCCCGCGGGAGTTCACACTCTTGATGTGCGTGCCGGCGATACTGACACTTGCCTGCTGCACCGCGACCCCCGCCATCAGTTCGGCCTGTTCGATGACCCTCTTGATGGAATCCACGGTGGCGTCGAGATTGATCACTACACCCTTGCGCACACCCTTCGATTCGGTGTGGGCGGCCCCCACGACGTTGAGGCGGCGGTCGTCCATCGCCTCCGCGATGATCGCGCACACCTTGTGCGTCCCGATGTCGAGTCCCGTGATGTAACGGTCGTTTTTTCGAGCCATGTTCTTTGAGGTCCTTGTGGTTCGTGGGGCTTAGCTTGTGAGTTCGCTCGTGAGGTCGGACTTCTCGTCACGTGAGGCGGGTTTGGCGTAGATGCGGTCTTTGAACCGCAGGTCGAAATATTCGGCGTCCGGACAGCGCTCGCGCAGCTTTTGCCTCAGCGCGAGGAAGGAAAGCACGCGCTTCCGGTAGGGCGGCGCCGCGAGTTTCAGGACCGAACCGTCTCCGCGCAGGACGACCATCAGATCACCCGAAAGGTCCACCGAGATTTCGGAGACTTCGGTTGCCAGATCGCCCAGGTCTTCGAGGAGGATGTTGGCCCGGCGCGCGCGGTCACGGCGCACCTCGATCGATACGCCGCCGAGACCCCGGATGATCGGAAGATCGAAAACCGCGGTCCGCGGCCCCAGAAGATCGATCAGCTCGCCGGTTGCGTCCATTACGTACAACTGATCGGTCTCTGCGAAGGCGATGGGGAAGCGCTCGGTCACGTCGACGAGGAGGGTGTCGGGGAGTTTCCGGCGAACCACCGCTCCACCCACCCACGGAGAGGCGGCCAGGTTGGCCCGCAGTCTTTCAAGATCAGCGCTGATGAGGCTGCTGCCGATCGCCGGTCCGAGCATCTCCCTCACTTCACCCTCGGAAAGGAACCGGCTGCCCTTGACTTCGATGCTCGTGATTCGAAACTGGTGCGGGATGGCGAAGCGTTCGGTCAACAGGAAAAGTCCCACGAGACCTGCGCAGATGGCGGCCCCGATCTGGATGGACACGAATGCGCGCCGCAGTGTGGAGCGCTTGTCTTTGCGGGCCCGCGAGATCCTTGCCGGGCGGAAGAACGGTCCTTCGCCTGCCGCGGTCGGGGGGACCGGCTCTTTTTGGGGGGGGCCGACCGGAAGACCTCGAACCGCGCTCATGACGTGAGCCCCTCTTCCGCGAGAAACGCTTCACCCACTTCGACCACGTTCCCCGCACCGAGGGTCAGGAACACATCGTTCTCCTGAAGACTGCCAAGCACCACCGCCCGCGCCTCGTCAAGAGCGCCCGCGAAACGTACTTTCTGTCCGCGGGCCGCGATGGCCGCGACCAGACGCTCGGCGGTGATTCCGTCCTCCGCGGTTTCACCGGCGGCGTAGATATTCGAGAGCCACAGTTCGTCGCTTTCTGTGAAGGCCTCGGTGAATTCGTTCCACAGTGATCGCGTGCGAGAGATCCGGTGCGGCTGGAACAAGGTGACGAGTCGCCGGCCCGCATTTCTTGCCCGTAAAGCCTTGAGGGTGACGGCGATTTCGGTCGGGTGATGCCCGTAGTCGTCCCACACGTCGACCCCGTTCTTCCGACCCTTCCACTCGAGACGCCGCGCTACCCCGCCGAAGGTGGAGAGGGCGCGGGCCGCGAGGGCCGGAGCGATCCCAAGGCTCTGGGCCGCCGCCATGGCCCCCAGGGAATTGAGCGCGTTCATTTCGCCGCCCACCCCCAGGGTGAACTCGAAAGACCCGCCCGGTCCGCTTCCTTTGATGTGCGGGAACCCGTGTTCATTCATCGTGAACGAGCCAGTGAGATGGGCTTCGGGGCTGAAGCCATAAGTGATCGCGCGGCCCGAGGCCCGAAGGGAAAGGGCGGTGGTGACGGGATCGTCGGCGCACAAC
>CAZFQH010000167.1:0-1457 GCA_964520805.1 uncultured Acidobacteriota bacterium
ATCCTGGGCTTGCAGCATTCCTATCTTGCGATCCAGGGCCCCCCCGGTACGGGGAAGACCTGGACGGCGGCAAGGATGGTCTTGGCGCTTCATGCCGCGCGGCGGCGGGTCGCGCTGACGGGCCCCTCACACAAGGTCATTGAGAACCTCATCAAGGCGGTTCTGACCGAGTCCGAGAAGCTCGGCGTGAAGGTCAAGATCGTTCAGAAGGCGGACGAGGACGGCGGCTTCGACGATCCGAGAGTGGAGGCCGTCAAGAATGCAGCGGAAGTCGTGAAGCGCCTGGAAGCGGGAGTTCTCATCTCGGCTGCCACCGCCTGGCCATACGCCTCTCCCGAGTTGGCAGGCATGCACGATGTGCTTTTCGTTGATGAAGCCGGGCAGTTTTCTCTGGCGAACGCCTGCGCGGCTTCGGGGACTGCGCGCTCACTCGTGTTGATCGGCGATCCGAACCAGCTCCCCCAGGTGACCAAGGGCGTTCACCCCGAAGGCGCAGGGCTCTCGGCGCTGGAATATGTGCTCGACGGCGCCACAACCCTTGACCCGCACATGGGTCTCTTCCTCGACGAGACACATCGGCTGAATCCGGCCCTGTGCTCGTTCATCTCCGACACGTTCTACGACGGGCGTCTGACGCCTCACCCGAAGACCCATGGCGTTCGCGTGAACGGCGGCGGGGCGATTGACGGAACCGGCCTTCGCATCCACAACGTCGCGCACGTCAACCGATCCAGCCGCAGCCGCGAAGAGGCGGAGGTGATCGCGGATCTTGTGAAAGACCTTCTGACTCGGTCCTGGGTGGATCGCGAAGGGAAGACACGTCCGCTGGGAATCGACGACATCCTGATCGTCGCGCCCTTCAACGCTCAGGTCGCTACCATTCACGAGGGCCTGAAGCGCGCCCTCAACGTCGAGGCCAGAGTGGGAACCGTCGACAAGTTCCAGGGCCAGGAGGGGGCCGTGGTCTTGTACTCGTTGACGTGCTCCAGCGCCGAGGATGCGCCGCGGGATCTCGAGTTTCTATATTCGCCCAACCGCCTCAACGTCGCGATTTCGCGAGCCCAGGCGCTCGCCATCGTGGTCTACAACCCCGACCTGCTGCTCGTTCAGTGCCGGACACCCGAGCAGATGCGCACGGTCAACGCGTTGTGCCGGCTGGTCGAAACCGCCCAGCAGATGTGACCCCGCTCGAACGCGGTCACACTTCCGGCGGAGATTGCTTCACTCCCTGAGATACGACGTGTCGTTCGCAAAGACGGATTGGGGATCTCTCGCAAACAGTCACGGCCCTGGAGTGTCTCCGCCTGCTGTGAAAACCTTCAAGAAGGCCCATTCCAGGACTTTCCGTCATTGCGAAGGACACGGCCTTTTCCTGGGACTGAAGCAATCTCGAAGCTCGACAGATTGCTTCACTCCATGGAGAACGGCCCGTCGTTGCTGAGAAACTCGTTCGAGAA